>PYJA01000114.1 GCA_003635185.1 Candidatus Poribacteria bacterium
CAAGGACATCACTTGCTCTGTCGCGCAAAGTCAAATGCCGTATTCTATCGGATACCGACGCGCCCGAAGCACCCTAAACGGGGGAGACCGCGTCGCTATGGAAATCGTTTGCATCTACCCTATCTGAAGTATAGAGATATTGTCGTGGAAAACGAGACACTTTCTGTCACAGACAAAATCGTGCGGACGAAGATGTGTTCAGAGGATGTCAGGCTCGTTGTGATCCGCCTGCGTAAAAAGAAGTCTAAACCGTATCAGTATTTTTGCTTATTTACCTCTGATAAACAACTCCCCGTAGCCGATGTCATCCGACACTATAAAAATCGGTGGCAGATTGAAACGGCATTCCGGGATGTCAAGCAGAACTTCGGGTTTGGGACTTGTCAACTCCAAAAGCGTGAGAGTTTGAACCGGCACGTGCAACTCAGTTTTATCGCTGCCAGCCTCACACAACTCAGTTTTACAGACACAGCCACCGATGCAGCCTCACAAACAGAGCAGGCTATGCCTGATGTCCAAACGGTGCTGAACACACTCGGTATCCATTGGTATAAACCGAAATATCTAACGCGCGGGTTGATGGTCGCTTATTTGAAGCGGTGTTTCCAACAACAATATTTTTCTGCGAGTAACGATCCGAAACAAAACTTAGAAAAAAATCTAAAAATAGATGAAGACACTACCTGAAACTAATCAGATAGACACATTTTTGACGATTCTGTCAAAAATAATAGACCCGGACAGTGATTTCCAACAAAATTCAGAGAAGCAAGAGTGCGGACAAACCATATTTAGCACCTATTCGGAAGTCCTGAATGGATAAAACTGTCCAAACTATAGTAATTTAAGGAGAAACAGATGAAATCAAAATTTATAGCATTGCTAATTGCAGTGTGTGTTTTTATTGGCGTAATTGGTTTTTGTATCGTAAAAACCAGTGCTAACGGTGATGATGACATTGAGGTTCTTGAAGTCCAAGGTGTCAGAGTTAAAATAAAGATTGATCCCAAAGATAAGTATAGTGAGTGGCTCAACGCGGGGGATGATTATGCAAGTGGCATCGTCTACGCAAGTTACGAAGCTGAGGATGCAAATGGGGAAGAGGTTAGAGGATCTGTTGATGTAAGTGGGTATGCCTCACTTAACATAGATGATCTGTCAGTCTATGTTTCAGCCGGTTCATGGGTTTCTGTAAACAACTCCCCCGAGGGAGAAGCGAACGCCTGGGTTAGTCTCCCTGGGTTCGCCCAGGTAACTCACGAAAATGGTCCTGGGAGAATAGACATAGAGGGTGATGATTCTATACATGCCTTTGATTCACACACTTATAATCTTTTAGACCCCGAAGACCTACAAAAGGCACTGGGAACCTTATCAGCCGCGGCATACCTGGAAGTGCCTGAGATTGATCAAACGATACAAATCAAAGTAGAAGCTTGGATTGACCAAGGAGAATAAGGAATAACAATGACTAATCGGTCCTTTTTTCTTTTTATTGTTATTGCTACACTCCTTTCAGTGCATGCTGGTTGCCGTCCCGGGGAGCGTTCTTCAGAACCGACAAGACCGAACCCTCCAGACAGCAAGCAGCCGTCTACTGCGGAAGTGAAAGTTGGTGGGAAGGTCTGGCGTATTAACCCAGACCTTTCCTACCGCGCAACAGGGATATGGACGAACCCCAACCCGCGCCCACTCACAGAAGCAGAAAAGAAGCGTCTTGGGACACTTCCCGACTTGATAGACGAGCTGAAAACTCAACTCGACGCGCTCAACAAAGAACGTGCATACCTTGAACGTATTGAGAGAAAACAGATAAAAGTTCACTATAACTTCGGTAAACCACCTTATCTCCGATCAAGAACACCTAACTCGCCTCCCGATTTTGACAATGTTATAGACTTAGGTGAATTCCCTATAGAAATTGAACCTTACACTCCCCCAACAACATCGGAGGAAAAACCGTGAAAAAGTTTGTCATTTTTTTTTTTGTTTATTACATTTGTTGCCACTCTACATCCACGCCAAACCAACTGACAAAATTATATTTCTCAACCAAGATAACAGCAAAGAATTGTGGATGGCAGACGTACGGGATACCCGCAACGCGCAACTAATTTATACACACCCTGTAAATATTTGGGACTTCGCTGTCCAGCCAGATGGACCCTATATTGCTATTATTGCCAAACACATAATCGATGCCGACGTTTTTCTCTATGATAGAACCCGACCTAACGAACCAGCGCGTAACCTAACACAGCAACAGTATGGGGATGTAAAAAAGCTGGACATCTCAAAAAATGGAGATATCATCTTCACAAACCTTGTTTCAAACCATGCCGAGAAGGATCTACGCAATGCGCAGGAGACAGGCATATTTCTCATCCCGCATCATGAACTAAACAAAGAGAAACCGAGTGCCAAACTGTTGGTTCCCCAAAAAAGAACACCCTCTGATTTAACGTGGTCTCCTGCTGCTGATCAGATCGCTTATGCCGTCTGGCCTATGGAAGGTTTTAGAATTCCTGGTGTAGGTGTTTATATTTTCGATATTAAAACATCGCGGATTACACAGATCAGTCGTACAGGATACGACCCTGCCTTCTCTCCAGATGGCAAAAAGTTTGCCTTTCACACAAGAGATGAAATTGTGATCACTGAACCACGGGCGCGTGCCCCTCAGCATATCGTCCCATTAGACATGAGGGCAGCGGGGTATCTCAGTTGGACCCCCGATGGAAAACATATCGTTCATGGCACATTCGGCCTTGGACCTGCCATCACCAATATCCAAGACGGATCTCAGAGAATTATCTTTGATCAGTTTGATCGTATAGTTTGGATTTGGCTTGATTGGGTTCACACTGAAGCCTATCCTGTAGAACCTGCTGGGCGTATGGTTATTCCCTGGGGTAGCCTTAAAAAGTAACAAGCAGATAGATTTTCTTTACTGCCAGGAGCATTGTGTCTGTCAATAAGATCTATTTCAATTGTCCTTCGAGTATACTTATTTTTTCCACCAAAGCACATATACAATTCACTTTATAGTCGAGTTTACAATTAATTTGATATGTCCGGGGGAACTCTGATTCCCGATTATCAAAGTTCTTCGTCGCGATTCGGAGATCACTTGGACAGAAGAGGTGTCAACATATTTTTATAATTCACGAAATCTACGGAGGTGTGAATGTCAGGATACTATCGATTCCCAACTATTTCTAATAAAACTATTGTTTTTGTTTGTGAAGATGATTTATGGACAGTCCCTATCAGCGGCGGCGTGGCACGAAGGCTTACCTCAAATCTTGGTGCAACAGGTTCCCCGCAGCTATCTCCGAATGGCGAACGTCTTGCATTTGCAGGTCGTGAGGAGGGACCGTCAGAAGTTTACGTAATGCCAGCACTTGGTGGCGAAGCGAAAAGGCTTACCTATCAGGGAAGCAATGCCAGCATTGTCGGTTGGGATGCCGAAGGAGAAAACATCCTCTATTCCAGCGGCGCAGGGTCAGCATTTGGCGCATGGATTTGGAGCATTTCTCCTGAGGGTGGCGAGCCGCAACGTTTACCTTATGGCCCCGCGAACCATATCGCATTCGGAGAAAACGGCGGCGTTATCCTCGGTAGGTTGACACGCGAACCTGCACGCTGGAAACGGTATCGTGGCGGGACTGCTGGGCAACTCTGGATAGATACAGATGGAGATGGGCAGTTTCAACCGCTTGCACCTGTGGATACTAATTTTACCACACCGATGTGGATTGGAGATCGTATCTACTTTATTTCTGACCACGAAGGTGTTGGAAACATCTACTCTTGTCTAACCTCTGGCGAAGACATGCAACGTCATACACATCAAGAGACCTATTACTGCCGTTCTGCACAAACGGATGGCACGCATATCGTCTATCACGCGGGTGCCGACCTTTGGATATACAATATTGAAAAAGGGACCAATAACCAAGTTAACGTTGAATTCCGTAGTCCGCGTATTCAGCGACAACGCAAATTTGTAAACGCCTCACAGTACCTGCAAGAATCTTCACTATCTGCCGATGGTAGATCTATTGCACTGACTGCACGCGGTAAACTATTCACGATGGCAAATTGGGATGGAGCAGTCCTACAGCACGGCAACCGCAACGGCACCCGATATCGTAGGGCACAATGGCTGAACGATGGAAAACGCATCCTGACCCTCTCCGATGCTGGTGGGGAAGAAGTTCTGGAAATCCATACTTGCGATGGTAGTGAAGAGGTGCGCCGTCTTGATGAACTTGACATCGGGCACGTTAGGCAACTCGCTGTTTGTCCGCAAGGGGATAACTTAAAAGACCAACTTCTTATTGTCAATCAACGTTTTGAACTTCTGCATGTTGAATTGGAAACACCAGAACTGAGAGTGCTTGACAAAAGCCTATACAATCGTATCCAAGGGGCAAGCTGGTCGCGCGATGGAAAATGGATTGCATACAGTTTTCCTGCGACAGAAACCACATCTTCTATAAAATTGTGCAATGTTGAATCTGGAGAATTGACATATATCACCCAGCCTGAATTCAACGATTTTGCGCCTGCTTGGGATCCTGATGGAAAATATCTATATTTTCTCTCTCAACGTGAATTCGACCCTGTCGGTGATGCACTGCACTTTGACCTTGGATTTCCTACTGCAACCCGTCCCATGTTGGTGACATTGCAGAAAGAATTACGAAATCCGTTTTTACCGGCTACACCATCACTTGAAGATGAGAAAGAAAAAGAAGACAAGGAAAATGAGGACAAGGATACCGAAGAAAAATCTAACGAAAAAGACGGTGATTCTAAAAAGAAAAAGGATAAGAAAAAGAAAAAACCGATTGTTATTGAGTTAGATAGTATTGACCAACGCGTTATCGCTTTTCCGTATTCACATGGACGATATGGACAGATTGCAGGTGTTGAAGGTAAGGTGATTTTCACGTCTTTTCCTGTTCAACATGCAACTAACGCTCCCGGCGAAGACAATGCAAGTGCTAAAGGTAAACTTCACGCTTACGATTTCAAAGAGCAGAAAAAAGAGGTACTCGTACCAGACATTGACTCTTTCCAACTTTCGCGTGATGACAAAAACCTTTTATATCGCACTGGAAATCGGTTGCGTGTTATCAAAGCTGGTAAAAAAGCTGAAGATGACCCAAAATCCGAAAACAAAGGCGGCACTAACCGTCACAGTGGTTGGATAGATGTAAATCGTGTTAGACCCTCCGTTATCCCCTCAGCCGAGTGGAAACAGATGTATCGTGAAGCGTGGCGATTGCAACGCGACTATTTCTGGACTGAAGATATGTCCGATGTTGATTGGGAGGATGTTTATCAACGTTACCTACCTTTGCTTGAACGCGTTGCGACCCGTGCAGAATTTTCCGATCTGATGTGGGAGATGCAAGGCGAACTCGGCACCTCACACGCGTATGAATCTGGCGGTGATTATCGCAGTTCGCCAAACTACTCGCAAGGGTTTCTCGGTGCCGATTTTGCTTACGATTCAGAGAACAACGGCTACCGCATTACACACATCGTGCGGGGTGATACATGGCATGAGAGAAGGGATTCACCGCTCAACGCACCGGGAATCAACGTCCAAGAAGGGGACATTCTACTTTCTATCGGGGGGCAACAAGTGAGTGAAAATGTGTCTCCGGGTGAACTATTGGTCAATCTGGCAGGGCAAGAGGTGCAAACCACGTTTAAAAATGCCAACGATGGTGAAAAACGCGTTGTCACAATTAAAGTACTCGGCGGCGAAAGCGAATTACGATACCGCGAATGGGTTGCGCAAAATCGGAAATACGTCCACGAAAAAACGGATGGGAAGGTAGGATACGTCCATATCCCCGACATGGGAAGACGCGGATATGCGGAGTTCCATCGCGGCTACCTCGCTGAAGTGAGTTATCCTGCGCTACTCATTGATGTTCGTTACAATGGAGGCGGAAATGTATCGCAACTGATTTTAGAGAAATTGTCTCGACACCGCATTGGATATGCTGTTCCACGGTGGGGCACGCCACACCCATATCCCGATGCGTCCGTGTTAGGTCCAATGGTCACTGTCACTAATGAAAACGCAGGGTCTGATGGCGACATCTTTTCTCACTGCTTCAAATTGATGAAG
The DNA here is from genome assembly GCA_003635185.1 of Candidatus Poribacteria bacterium. Classification (GTDB taxonomy): domain Bacteria; phylum Poribacteria; class WGA-4E; order WGA-4E; family WGA-3G; genus MSPOR6. Next base: position 6,155 of record PYJA01000114.1, read on the forward strand.
TTAGGAAAACTTATCGGTAAGCGAACGTGGGGTGGTGTTATCGGTATTTCGCCACATCAAGGTTTTGTAGATGGTGGTTCAACTACGCAACCAGAGTATTCTTTCTGGTTCGTTGATGTCGGGTGGAGTGTTGAGAACTACGGCACTGACCCAGACATTGAAGTAGATTATCGTCCGCAGGATTATATGGCAGAAGGTGATCCACAACTTGATAAAGCGATTGAGATTCTCCTGCAAGAGATGGTAGAGAATCCACCGCAACTCCCCGATTTCGGTGAGCGTCCACGCCTCACACTGCCAACTTTACCGAAAATGGAATAGGAATATATCGGAACAAACTCACTGTAGGCGCGCTTTGTAAGCGCGCCTTTTCTGTTTATAGTAAAGTCCGAAAATATGTTTACATTTCAATCAACAACAATCTCTACACACGCTCTCGCTGGCGAGGTTTCCTAACCTCGCCAATGTTCATGTAATTGTGGATTCCACTGTAAACCCAATTCATCGGATAGAATCCAGAAAACGAAAACTGAATGGTCTAAATAAAAAACGATTTGACATCCACTTTCTTATGCGTTAAAATGCTATGAGAGCATTGCAGAAAGTTCCTTACTTTATAAGCGCAGTAAGGTACATAAACCAATTTGCTGATTTAACAAGAGGACAGTAAATATGATTCCCGCTATCACGAAACTACTCATAAAAATTGAACAACTTGAATGGGATTTAGCAGAGGTGAAAAAGGAGTTGGAAGCACTTCAAGCCCCTTTCATGAAGTCGCTCACACCAGAAGAGCGCCTGGCGGCGTATTCCGCTCGAACACGCGCACAGAATCAGAGGCTGCGATCTTTAATTGAAAAGGCACTTGGTAAACCTGATCTCAACGCTGAAACCCTTACCGCTGAGGAACTTCAGCAACTTCTTTTAAAGGAAGGGATAAACCCAGAAGACAACCTTGGTAGTCGTGCTATCATAGAAGAACGGGAGAAACGAAGCGAGTGAATTTCTTCTGGTTAGATGCAAATGCATTTGTTAAACGTTACATTGTAGAAAACGGAACACCCCTCATCAACTACCTCTTCACTCATGTTTCTTTAGAGAAAATGTTTTGCTTACTTGAGGGGGTAGGTGAAATTATCTCTGTAATCGTTCGAATTAGAAATAGAGGTGAAATTACCACAGAAGGTTTTAACCATGCGAAACAGTTGTTTGATGATGAGATCATCCATCGCGACAAAGTTAAGCTCATGTTGCCAACTGAAAATCAGATAACTGCCTCATGGGAACTTATTGACCAACATTCGATCAACAGTACTGATGCCATTCTTCTTCAATGTGCCCTTGATAGAACTCATGAACTTCGGGCAAATGGAGATAATCTGGTTCTGGTAAGTTCCGACAAACGCCTTATGAGAGCAGCAATGATTGAAGGATTGTTCACATTCAATCCCGAAATCGATAATCAGGCTTCACTGGATGCCCTCATTGATCCTCCATAGGAAACCACCATGCGAATACTCTGTGCAAACGTAGGAAGTACCTCGTTCAAATACCAGATCATTGATATGGGAACAACGACCTCTCTTGTCAAGGGAGGTGTAGAACGTATCGGCAATTCGCCATCTGCTTTTACACATGCAGTACCGGGCAAACCATCTCGCGAAGGTGAAATTGATGCACCATCACATATTGATGCAATTGCCCACGCCATACAACTCATCACCGATCCCGAAGTCGGTTGTCTGGCAGACCTAAATCAATTGGACGGTGTTGGATTCAAAACTATCCTTGCCAAAGGATACTGGCGTTCAGCACGGATTACGGATGACGTTATTGCAGCATTAGAGACATCCACACCGCTTGCACCGATGCACAATCCTGCCTATATTTCTTCCATCCGTGCCTTTCAGGAACTTATCCCGAACACACCACTTGTTGCTGTCTTTGAGACATGGTTTCACCAAACCATCCCCGATTATGCCTACGAATTCGGCGTGCCACGTTTCTGGGTAGAAAAACATGGCATCCGCAAATACGGATTTCACGGTGCATCACACCGCTACATTTCGGAACGTGTACCGCAAATGCTTGGACGCGAATGCGGGAAAGGACTTCGGATAATCTCCTGCCACCTCGGTGGTAGTTCTTCCATCTGCGCCATCAAAGACGGTAAATCTATTGATACCTCAATGGGCGCATCAACACAATACGGTATGGTCCAATCTACGCGTTGTGGAGATTTAGACGCTTTTGCTGTCCTGTATCTAATGGACAAAGAAGGCTTCTCTACCGATGAAATTCGGCATCAACTGATTGAGGAATCGGGCGTAAAAGGCATCTCTGGCACCAGCGGTGATATGCGTGATGTAGAAGCAGCAATAAAAGCCGGTAACGACAATGCACGCTTAGCCTTGGAAACGTACATTTACGGTGTGAAGAAATATATCGGTGCGTATATTGCAGCACTTGGCGGGGTTGACGTTATCGCCTTTGCGGGTGGAATCGGCGAGAAAAGTGCTACGACACGCGCTCAAATCTGTGAAGGTCTTGAATGGTGCGGTATCCATTTAGATGCTGAAAAAAATGCGAAATCAACTGGCGAGGCTGACCTCTCAGCAGATAACAGCCGCACTAAAATTCTGGTCGTTTCTACGAATGAGGAGCTTATTGTATCACGTGAAACTGCACGGGTGCTTTCTGCATAGAGTTTCTACATTAAATACTCTCGTTCTCGAAAAATTCGGATAGCAAGCCACATCGTTCCTGCCGTTAGCACACAGATCACTAACACCGCTACCCATACTTCGGGAGGTGTTTTGCCTAACATATCATCAAGCATGTCACGCCGCAAATTGAACTCAGGAAATAGCGTCATAAGGTAATGTGTTAATGAAATTCGCTTAATCCCTATCGGCATCGGAGGAAAAATCGTAATCCGTTCCCAACCGAACACAAAAAGCAATCCCCATAGGACTGGATGCTTAAATCGCACAGATAGAAGTACCGCGAAAGCACCGTAGGCTAACAATCCCAGTGACAGCGAACCGGTGTAATAGAAACTCATCCCTACCACCAGTAAATGATCCTTTAGTTTCAGATGTGTCTCCATAATACCCGTTAGAAGTAAATGAGATATGCCGATGAGGACAATAGTCCCTATCATGTACGCCGCGAATTTACTGAGCAGAATTAATGATTTACGGAGTGGCCGCATCTGTAGATACGTCAAACCTCTACCATCAATCTCATCTGAGACGATTGCCGAACCGTAAAATATCGCGCACAAATTCGTCAAAAATCCATAGAAAATAAACGTAATGTACGGAATAAAAGTGTTTACACTTGTTGTGCCTCGCACCTTGAACCGAAACACAAGCGCGATGACAAGTGGCACCAGCCCGCCAATCACAATCAGAAGACCGCGGCGACTCCAGAACAGCTGACGAAGCGTTAATTTAAAAAGCGCAAAATAGGCAGGAAATGAATTAGGATTGGCAGCCATTTATAACCTTTCAATTGGTTGAATTTTCTATGTACTATACAACGTATCTCATAAATATTTCATTAACATCGGCAGACATGCCAGAAGCACAACCCCTAAACACCCAGAGTCCATCATCTCACACTTCTCGGTTTTTCCCGCCAAGGCCTCCCTTTTTGTCCAGTTGGAAGTGCTGGCATCAGCGGTTCCAGGATTTTCAATTCTTTATCACTTAATTCCAAGTCTATTGCCTCTTTATTTTAATGTCCAACTCAAAGTTTACCAAAGACGATTGTTTTTGGCAAAACTTTTATTAACCCGATCCAACTATTTATGAGATACGCTGTATAAAAAACCGCTCCAGTGATAGAGCGGTTTGTGTGTTGATTTGAATTCTCTCTATGCAGAATAGGGACGGAAGCCTCGCACCATCAAACCACGATCACTATTGGATTTCTTTGCTTCCTCCGCTGCAGCAGCTCGCTTCTCCGCCTCTGTCCGATTTGTGGTTGTTGTCCCACCAATTATCACAAAATCATCTGTTCGCCGGTAACGGTTGATAAATACAGGTCTCGGTTTGTCTGACATATTTTGTTTAGAACCGTGTACCGTTTTGACATTAAAAAAGATTGAATCACCAGCCTTACCAATAACAGGGAGTGCGCTTTCCCAAGGCCACTCATCCTCTTCTAAGCCAAGGTGTGAGAACGTATCCACGTGCTTCAGTTGTCCAAGGCGATGTGAGCCTGGTACAACGTACAACGCACCATTCACAAGGTCCGTGTCCACAACATAGTTCAAAATACCGACAGGTCCCTGATAACGATGCTCAAAGTACGCGGAGTCTTGATGTAGGTGCTTCGGATGCCCCCCTACGGGTTCTTTATAGAGACACTGCCCATTACCGAAAATTTCAACATTCGGTCCTAATATCGCCTCAACGATGCTTATAGCGTTTTCATCAAAAGCAGACTGGAAAAATGCGGCACTTGTCTGATAGTTCACCGCTAACACCATAATCTGTTTATCTCGATCATATCCTTGCGGAGCAGGAATGAAAAGCGTGCCATTCGGTGTGCGCCACCCCTCAACAATCTGCTGTGCCTCGTCAAGTAGCGATAAAGATTCTGCGGCGGCAGCCTCAATATCCTCATGAATTCTCTCAATATAAGGATTCATCAGACCCCGCACGACAAGACACCCGTGTTCCTCAAAGATACTGGCAGCTTTTTCGGCATCTAACGCGTCTACCGACATTTCAATATTTTCAACAATTACTTTTTGTTGCTGATTCACGAAATATACTCCGTCATAGTACCCACACGCTAAAGCGTGGGGCTTGTGTTTCCTTGATAACAGCATTTATCTCTGAGAGATAGACCGTCTTACGTCATCTCCACTTTAGGCAGCTAAGCCTGCCTGTTTGATATTGATAGCAGCGTTGATGTCTCTATCGTGGGCTATTCCACAGTGAGAACATCTCCACCGTCTATCTGCAAGAGTTATTTCTTCATTTCTTTCTCCACACTCACTACAAGGTTTTGTCGTCCCTGTCCATAGCTCTATTTGTCCGAACTGCTTATTGTGTTTCACACACTTTTGTTGCAGTATCTGCAAAAACTGGTAAAATGCAAGGTCAGACACTTTACGTCCCCATAAACGTTTCATGCCGTCTATATTAAGCGTTTCCATGATAAGCGTATCGTAGGAACGACAAAGGTGAGTAGCAAGTTTCCAGTGCCAATCGTAACGTTGTCTTGCGACTTTTCTATAATGCCTGGACACGGCGCGTTTGGCACGATACCAATTACCACTTTTGAGCACCTTGCGACTCAGCGACTTATTGAGAGATCGCAACCGATTGAGTGATCGTTTCAGAAACTGGGGGCATTCTATTTTATCGCCATCACTGCTTGTGAGAAATGTTTTCAATCCAAAATCAAAACCTGCTCTCTTACCTGTCATGGCTTTCGGTTCTGAATCGTGGACATTTTCACAGGAAAAGCATATCCAATAGTCCCCGCACATATCACGTTTGATAGTTATCGTTTTTATTTCACCTTTGATTTCTCTATGTTTGTGAAAGGAATACCACGTGTCAATACAATTGATTTTGATACGATTCCCTTCAAGTTTATAGCCTGCCTGCGTGAATGTCATTGAATTATATTTATGGTGTGGCTTGATATGCGGTCTGCCGACTTTCTTTGTCGTTTTGCCAGCTTTACGTGCTGCTATATTTCTGAAAAACGCATCATAAGCTTTGCCCATTCGCAACACAACATCTTGAATAACTTGACTCGGCAGTTCTTTCCAATGCGGTTTCGTCCGCTTTTTTAACTTCGCAATATGTGCATTCATTCTATAGGCAGATATGTTTTTACCAAACAGACGGCAATATCTTTTTTGCAAACGCATAATATGCACATGAATCCGGTGCATATCGTCAAGCAGATTGCCAAGTTTTATCGTGTTAGATTGATGTTGTAGTTTGTATTTATACGTCTTTCTCATGATGGACCTTTTCGGTGAAGAACCCTTTTCCCATCGTTAGTGGTGTGGCAGATGCTAACGACATCTACCACTGAAAAGCTCTCTATATTATACCATGTCTCACACACAATATCAAGTTTTTTGCCCGTGGACATCCCGCAAGCTAAAGCATGGGGATTTGACGGGAAGAATGTTAAAAAAGTCATTTTATAAATGATCTGTGAAGCACAATGCATAATGCCTCAAAAGAATCGAAACTTACGCCTTAACCCCAGGGCGGACGGCGTCCTGTTAACTTTTCTAAATACGTTGCCGTTTGCTGTACTTCAGCTTCAAGTTTTCTTGCTGCTCTCTGTTTTTGTGCCTCTTCAGTTCTATATTTCACTCGGTAGGTTCCTTTTTCCAGGCATCGTAGGGCAAATTCACCATTAACGTTCTGGTTAATATACCTGAGCATATCATGCAACAACCAATACACATCTGTCGGTGTGTATTGGAAATCACAGTGCTCAGATTTTTCTTTTACGGCTTCAAGTGTTGTCTGCACAAACTCTACAACTTCAGCAAGTGTATAGGTTTTATCCTTATCCAAATTAATATGATTCATTTTAACTTCTCACAATTTTATGGTTGGCATCCGGGCAGGTTGTACCTCAAAAGTTTGCGGCTTTTCTGCTCCGTTGCGTACCTGAATTAACTGTGACGCTATGCTTACTGCTATCTCTGGCACAGTTTTGGAGTTAATATCCAGCCCGATCGGTGCGTAAACTCGTTGCAGTTTTTCAATTGGTATACCAACTTCCAACAGATCGTCAAAGATTAATTTTATTTTTCTACGACTTCCGATCAATCCGATGTATCGTGCATCGGACTCAACGACACTATGAAGGGCAGACTCATCATGCTGGTGTCCGCGTGTTACAATAACTACATAAGTTAAATGGTTAATAGGATATTTTCGCAGTTCCTCAGCAATGTCTCCGATAATAATTTCGTCTGCTTCCGGTAACCGTTCAGTTGAAGCAAAATCTGCGCGGTCATCAATGATTGCGATGTCAAAATCTAACCAGCTACCGAGGTGGCAGAGTGCTTGACCGACGTGTCCCGCCCCCGCAATAAGCAGAGTCGGTCTTGGCTGAAGCGGTTCAAGGAAGATTGATGTAGTTTGATTCTGTTGGAGGACACCAGCGCGATTTTGTTCAAGGACAGTGGAGATTTGGGTCTCCACATCCGCTTCTAAATCCGAATTTCCCAATGTGCCGATCCGTTCACCATTAGCCGCAAAGACCATCTTCATGCCAACATCTACACCTTGCTGTTCACTCTCCACAACCGTTGCGAAAATGAGTGGTACTTTCGCTGCGTTCAGTTCTTGTAGGCGAGTAAACATCTCTGCTTCTGCGGGAGTTCTCGGTAAATCTATAAAGATTTTCATGTTTCCACCGCAGATAAGACCATCGTCCCAGCCGTAATCACTGTCTAATTGAAACTGAAGCAGCCGAGGTTCACCTCCTTGCATTAACCCGATGGCTTGTCGACGCGCTTCCGCTTCTACACAGCCACCACCGAGCGTGCCGATATTGCGTAAGTCTGGGAGAATCAGCAGTTTTGCCCCCGGTTTTTGCGGTGTTGAACCTTTGGTCTCAACAACAGTGCAGTAGGCACCGACTTGATCTGATTCAATTAATTCTGGGATTTTTTGATATATTTCTCTCATCTGCTACATTTAAAAATTTGGGTTCAACTAAAATTCTGCGCTGCTGCACTCTGTGCAACAAGTTGCGTAAACTGTTCGCGTTGCGGATTTGTCAATTCTAATGGAATAATCTGTTCTATGCCATCACTACCGATTTTTGATGGAACGTTCAGGAAAACCGATGTTGTGTCCGTTGAAATCCGTGTGCCAACACTCATAACCCGCTTTTTATCTAAGCTGATTGCCGATAGCACTTGAAGAATATGACTTACTAACGTATATTCACTTGCTGAAGTATATGGGCAACGTTCCACAACAGTTGCCGATAGGCTTTGAATATCCGATTCATCCATCAGTTGTGTAAGCGGGATACCGTTTACCCGACAATACTGTGGCAGCGGATACGTCACTTCGTCATTTCCAATTGCCAATGCGGATACATCTTTCACTGAGAGTCCAAGTCGAGTCGCTATTTCTGATTTTAGATGTGCCGTAGAAACACCGTTTGCAATGCCGATCACTGCTGCTGTTCCGTGGGTGTGATGTATCCATGCCGATATATAGTTGGCAAAAGGCATCGCAACCAGAAATTTAGCATTTTGCGTGTGCTCCAGCACCTTCGGCACAATCTGACGCGCTATTGAAAGATTCGTTGTCTTCAACGCTTGTGCTGAGTGAAAACCAAAGGGGACAGATGCGGGCAGTAGAACAACCACGTCAGCATTAGATAGTTCCTCGCCGGAATCTGTGAATGAAACTACAGTATCGCTTGCACTCATGGCAGTTGCAAGCGTAATATCTTGGACACCGTCGGCTACTGGTCGTGAGTTTCTTGAACTGCGATTTCCATGTTTGCCACTGGATTGCGTATTTGTGAAAAAAACAACTTCTTGTGCTAATTCCGAATGACAAATACCCCACGCAACCGAAAGTGCTAACTGACCGGATCCTAATAATGCGATTTTCATATAGTTTATTCCTATCAGTACTTACGCATTTTCCTCACTTGTGGAAGATAAAGGGGGATCCATCCTTGAAAAGACAATATTTTAAACATCGGATGCCCGAATTTGCGTAAGTCCTATTTATAATTTTATCAAATGCTGTGACAATTGGCAAGGAAAAAAGGATGGCGAAATTATTTTGACAAAATATGCGCTTTACTATATACCACTATTCTGTCGCGAGGTATTTTGGGTGGGGTTTTATATTTTCTGGATAGTTAATTTTCCATATCTGTATATCTGGATGTGTACCGGGGCCGTATGTTGGCACGGTGTGTACCAGCTCAAACGCCTCAGAGTGTTCACCACGTATAAAAAGTTTCACTGACAAACTGTTCCAACCAACTTCAGGAACGTAAAAACTGCTCCGCAGTACCTTTTTCTTATCAAAGAGGAGTACCAATCCACCTCTTTCTGTGTTTGCATGTTCAGAGGAAATACGTTTATCTCCGTGGAATGCTACGTAAGGAAGTTGGACAGGTTCTTCTTCTTTTTCAAACATTGCGGTGATAGATAAGTTTTTAAGGTCTGTCCCCACAATATCAATTCTGTTTAGTGTTGTTAAAGGATATCCCTTCTTTCTTTGAGGCATGAGGGAATATTGAATTTCTGGAGATGTTTCAAGTGATAGCATTTCGTACAAAGCGAAGTGTCTGTCCAATTCAGGATCGCTGCCAACCAATGAGTTTTGATGTGCAAGTGCTGCAAGTTCAACACTGGTAATCATCAGGTGCGTGGCACCGTGTGTTTTGAGAAAATATAATGCCTCTTGCTCAGATTGTGCACAGGAGGCGTGTCGGAAGTAGAGATGTATCCAATGTGGGATAAAATGATCCTGGTCTGTGATGGTCTTTACCTGGGCGTGTACGTTGAGTTGACTTCCGTTTCCCCAGTGTGCTGCCATAACAGTTATGTCCTTTGGCAGTTCGTTTTTTATCCATTCAAATGCCCGTAAGAGGGTGCCGCGGCCGGGGATCGGATCACGATTTGCAGCCATTTGTAGTGTTCCTTGTGCATATCCACCAGCAGGTCCCCAATACAGAAGTAGTGATAGCATCCCTATTGTCAGAGTAGAAGTAACGAGTTTTGGATGGAGGGTTCTCCCAAAAAGTTGGATAGGAGTTTGATCTGTGTCACGAAATGTGGCAATATGCTTTAGAAGTACTGCGGTGCCGATTGCAAGCGGGGTGCCGATAAAAAAGCCATATCGTACACCATTACGGGTTAAACTCACCCAGATAAGAAACCATACGAGTGTGATGAAGAGGGACCGTTCATTTTGACAGATCACCCGTTTTTGTGTGATCATTATTCCTAGCCCGATGACTGTGAGCAGTACTGATGCAATGAAAAGGTGATCGCACCAGTAAGGACTTATCCATCCGTTTAAAGGAAAACGAAGGAAAGTTGTAGTACTGAGGAGAGCAAGCCCGATTGATAGCGTAAGAACGTTCCATTTCCAGTAGCGATGTGCTGCAGCGATGATGCCGATGCTGCCCAATATAAACATACCGCCGTATCTACCAACCCAATATGTGAAACTGGGATCAATGAGTTCGGATACAGATTTCATTAGCCGGTTTTCCATAAAAGGGTAGGCGATTGTAGTAAAGGCGTTGTATTGTCCAACGACATAGATCATGCCTGCAGCGATACCGAGAAGGATTAACCCGAAAGTAAGCTTCTTTGCATGCGGACGAAATTGTCCAACATATCGAAGAAGTAGCCATCTGATCCCTCGGAGTGTAAGTAACGCAATAGAGGGCGCGAGCATCAGTGTTGCAACGTGTGTTGAGAACCCATATCCGCTGCGATATGCAGGACTAATAAGGTAGAGACCTGGAACAAACATGAGTACCCAAATAAGGTATTCTTTTAGATTATGTTCAGCGTCGGTGGTGCAGAACTTCCATATCTCAACACTGAGAATAATCAGAACGAATATCCCGAATGCTTCCCAACTTAGTCCACCAAGAAAGACAATAAATCCACAGAGTGCAGTGGCAAGATATCTACGTCGTCCGGATTGCATCCGTTCTTTGTGTAGATATATGACGATGGTGAAGATTGCTAACATCCAGCACCATGCATCCCTGTCACTAAAACCAGCAGTGCTTCGGACAATCGTTCCAGGGAAGGTTGCTAACAGCACACCGACGACCGTAGCAAATAGGTGTCCATGGTACTTGATGAGAAAGAGTAACAAAGCGGCGAGACCAAGTATAAAACAGATCACAGGTGCATACAATTGAACATGATAAAGCGTTACTTGATAATAGAAAAGTTTTATCGCTTTGTGTGTCCAAGCGAGCGCGTAAGCATAGAGGGAGAGGAACTGTCGATTATCTCTGCCGTTTGGCAGCCATCGGTGCATGTCGCGATCGGGAAGGTGCCCTTGTTTGCTGATGGTTTGTGCCTGTGAGTAGAAGACATAGGCATCATTTGAAGAGAACTGTTCATCGGGAATATCTTGGACACCTTGAATACGTATCAGGAATGTGAGTGACAAAATACTAAGTAAAATCGCAATAGTACCAAGTCGTTTTAAAACCTTAGGGTTGCTGTTAGTATTTTCCATAGACGTTGTCCAAAAAAGTGATGTGTTGATTTTTTATCGGTTTCCATACAGAGTCTGCTTTTCACTAACGCCTTTGGTGCTGCTGTAGGTATTCTGTCAACCGTTTTCGCTCTGCGCGTATCTTGGCAGCTTTTTCCTCAAGGTGTTTTCGCCATTCGCTCGCAGCGTTTGGCTGTTGTGTTGATTTCGTAGATCTCTTGGACGTTTCGTTTTTCGGTGGTACTGCTTTTGTGATGTAGGACATGGTGCTGTCCCGGATCGGAGTTCCTCTCGGATTTAGAAACGGCACACTACTGATAGCAAGTGTCAATGACTCTCCGTTTTGTGTGAGCGTGACCTGCTTGGCAGTAATCGTTTGGACGGTCATCTTGCCAACTTGCTGTCCAACAGAAACGGCATAAAAACGGTCTGATTTGCGTTCTTGAATATAGGCCGTAGCGGTGCTACCATCAGCGGCTATGGCAGTGCCAAGCAGTGCATAAGCAGATTGACGCAGAGGCGGATCCCAATTAAGCGGTCTGAAGATGTTGTTGTCAATGATGGTTTGATAGAACGCTTCAGAATCAACTTGTTGTGTATCGGTGTGTTTTGGAAGGACAGGCCGTTTTGCTGTTCGACTCACAGATACTGCGTCGTCAGACACAATGCTCTGAGATGCAGCTATATTTGAACTGTGGGCAGCAGGTTTCCAAAATAGACGTACCCCTCCGTAAACACACACAATGGAAACAATACCGATAAATACCAGAATAAGCCTCATTGTTCAGATGGTGTTTTAGGTGGCACAGGACGTTCCGATGGACGACGTGGTGAATCGGGTATCTTTTCTTCACCCGTTTTTCGGATCGCTTTCAGTTCAGTGATCACCTTTTGTAATGCCTTGAGGTCTTTCGGTAAATCCCCGCCGTGTAAAAGAATCAGTTCTTCAAACCATCTTTCTATTTGGGCTGGATCATGCGGTTCGTCTGGTAGCAGGGGTGGGGGCCGCACGTTATTTTTAACTTGCGGCGGTCCGTTTCGCTGCGTCCCCGGGATCTGTGTTGGGCGTGTAGGTGACACTTCCTCGTGTGGATGCAGGTGTTCATGTTGTGTTTCTCCCACGATGGGTTTTGCTTTCTGACCGGTTTCGTTTTCCGCTTGATTAAAAAGCGCATCATGATCGGCTATCTGCCTTGCCACCTGTTGTTTTGCAGCATCCAATTCAGCTATTGCACGTTCGTAGAAACGCGGCTTTACATCAGGTGGTAACGGGACACCATCCTTATCTGTATATACCACGTTCATGCCAAGGGGGGCAATGCCGAACATTGTTATCGCTTCTTCTTCTGCTTTTGTCAATGTCGGACCAATGAAATGACGATCCATGCCCTCTTCAGAAATATATGCATACACCGTATTCGATTCAAACGGAACAAACGCACCTCCCATGTATACACCCCCCGATGCCTCTGAATCTGGATTATTACGGTAAAATTCATCGTGTGCATGGTGGGAGAGCACCCAACGTTTTATATAGAGGTCTTCATACTCTTCAAAAGTCGCATGTGGTGGGAGAGCAACACCTTGCAACGTCCACGCCCTATCCTTTTCTGTTCCTTCTTCAATCACTTCCTTATCACTTCTTAAATCAGAACGTATCCCCAGGGCATCCCTATAATGCCATCCTTCGTTAAATGGATGGCCAAGGTCCATGCACCTTTGTAGAAATTTATCGCGCGGATACATCTGATCGAGTTCTGCCCCCCGCTGCTCCTTATAAACCTCGGGATACTGTTTAGGGTCCATCACCTCAGTACCAAGAAACTTCTCGTGCATCTCTTCTATGGTGAAGATTTGCCAGCGTTTCATTTCTTTAAGATCTAATCGTTCCCACCTACGCTGAATACGGTTCGTTTTCATGTAATCGGAGGTAGATGCATCTGCGTCCTCTGCTGAAAGATCAGACACCATCTCGAGTTGTGGCGTAAGCGGTTCGTAGATATGGGTATGTGAAACGATTTCACCTGATGGCGATACATGTTCGTGCTGTTGTGGTGCCGGAATATCTTCAAGTCCTACAAAACGAGGCTGAGGCGAACGATTAGTAACAAAGAAAATGACAACAGACACGATAATCACAGCAGTAAGAATAATAAAAAGTCGGTTTTTCATCAAATTTACTCCTTAAAGCGTAAAGCGTTGATGTAAATTAATACATTGCAGCGTATTAATTTACATCAACAAAATCAATAGATCGACTCATCAGTCCATATCTCTCGTTCCGTGCGGTAACTTTGATTTACTGCCAATACTCGGCTCACCAGGACACCAAGTATCTTCCGCTTTCGGATACGCAGCATTTATTGAAAAGTTGGTACCTTCTGCGCCCGCGAGTTTCCCTTTAACGTCTGCTGATTTCCCTTGTAGCGAAATACCGAAGCAGCTTTGCCACCAGCGCACCTTGCCGATTGTCGCATTTATACCAAACGATTCCTTACGCAGCGTATCATGACTCTCTGTACTGGATTCTGAGTAGCTGAATGTAGCATTACCATAGGTAGAGGTTGGGCTCAAACTCAAAGATGATTTCTTCCTCTTATCTATGTTATAGACCCTTACGTCAACATAGATACTCGCATACTCTTCCATCTTATATTCGTGTTTGCCCGCTGTGAACGGTTCGCAAAAATAGTATTGACCATCAAGATAATGTGGCAGATGAAAATCCAACTCAGGAATCCCAAGATTTATCATGCCCCGTCCACTGTGAGATACGCTGCGTCCCGGTACAGGGACCTTATGTAAATCACTTAAATCCGGTGTTACGGAACCAGACGCTGATGTTGAACCTGTTGACGCTGAACCATCTATTGTGACCTTGTAAATCAACTGAGCCGCCCCTGAAAGATGATCACCAGGCTCATGTGAAGAAGAATCGCCACCGTCCAGAATACCAGGTTTGAAAGCCCATCCATGTGCAGATACATATCGATCTCCATTCGTGCCATTTATTTCACAGAAACTCTTCCAGCGAGGATCATCGGTTGCGCCATCCTTTTCCTTCCCACACACATCAATATAGAATTCAGGATCATGCTCATTTGAAGGGGTTGAAAAAACTTCATATTGCGGAACAAGCGTAATAACGGATATCGAAAAAATTAATAAAATCGAGAATTGGATCAACTTGAATTTCATTTTTATCTCCTTGTACCACTCAGCCGTGGCGTTCAGATGTGGCAACTTTGTACACACATCTGGTCGTTTTCAATTATATTCATAATCATCAAAATTGTCAAATGAAAAGTAAACATTAATGCTGTTACATTTGAACAGCACGTACGAACATGCATTGGGTAAACCCAATGCAACAACAAAAGCCCGCGACGCTAAACTCCGTGCAAGACGAAGTACGTGCGGACACACAAGCGGCAGAACCGCTAAAAATTGTAACCTTATTTTGTAATTGAGCGTTACTGTCGGGGGGGGGACTCAAAACCGTGAACTAAAATGAAGCCTGCAGATATTGCATGGAGGCAATCCTGTACAAAAGATCTAGTGCGTTCATTTTTGAATAGCGATTTCAGGTGTCGGTTTTTCATCGTTAATACCCAAATTTCAGAACAAAGTCCGTGATTCCGAATTTCCTATTTGGACCATTTGCATGATAGTATACATTAAAATTCTGCGGATGTCAAGTTTTTTTCAATAAAATTGCAGAATTTATGGTCCTGATACCATTTTTTATAAATTATACACGGATTCCTGGGGTTTGTCAAGTTTTTTTTGCAGAAAAAAACGAAAATTTCGTCCCTTGTCCTGAATTTTTGTCTATTAGGACTTACGTATTCCCACGCTTGTGGGAGTTAGGGGGGCAATAGGCAGAAATTGGGGTTTTTATCTCCCCGGACGCTATCGTTATGGGGCCAGCCCCACCTCCCCACACGCTATCGCTATGGGGCCCCTTCCCCCTTATCAGGGGACTTTTAAACACATTGCGTAAGTCCTACTCCTACCTATAAAAGAGTCTCAACAATTTCTTGAAATCGTGATTCAAGGTTTTCACGCTCAACGTTCATCTCAGAATCGGCTTTCAGTTTAGTCTGTAGCAATTCATCATAGCGTTCAACGTACTCCATTAAAGCCTCTACCTCTTTTTCATAACAAATTGCCGAAGTTAAAACCTTTTCCTTTACGACAACCGGAAGTTGCTCAGAAGTAATTTGCGTTAATTCCCAACGCCACACTTTTTCAGAAATATAGGCAACAAATCGGTCTAAAACTTCGCCTTCATAACTACTGTTTTGGAGTTCTTTGACCTCCTGAATGAGCCCTAAAACCTGATTAAAAAGAGAATCGGACAAGATACCGCGTAATTCCATCAAAATACGTCCCGTTGTTGAAATCGGCAGCTTATTTTGAAGCAGGAACATGCGTAGATTTGGATAATCTTCTAACGTCTTGATTTCAGTGAGCCACGTTTCACCGATTGCAGGCAGTTCACTTAGATCGAAACTCAATACTTGTTGTTTCCGAATTTTTTCGAGTTCAGCGGAGCTTTTATTAAGTCCGGCGTTCGCGAGTGTACTTATAACCTCTGATTCTCGATAAGGTTTCAAAAATGCAATCATTTCAGTGACTTTTGTCTGTTCTGCTTGAATTGTCTCAGAAGTAGCGTTGCCATTATTGCGTGCTTGCGCATCGTTCCGTTTTTTCCCTTTCCGTGTCGGATTTGTGAGGCGGGTGGCACGTTTGGTCAACGTTTCATCGTATCGCACCAATTCTTGGCGAAGCAGAGAGAGTGTCACATCTCCATGAATAGCCAGTTTTTCAGATGTCGTGATGTCGCGCAGATTATGTCCAGTTTTCACAACAAGGGCACGATTGAGATTACGTTCCAAAATTTTCCGATCCTTTTCGTTTTCTACAACAAGTTGGCTACTCAACGTGAGGTTCATTAATCGCTTCGTTTGGTCTGGCACACTCAGATTGATGTCACAGGTAGGTTTAAAATCGTCTAAGAGTTTCTCACGATATTTTCCATTAAGTACTATCACCCACAACGTATTGTAATACGCCTGGAGTTTCTCAGTTTCTCGCGGTGCTTGCTCAATCCATCGCTTTATGGTTGGAAAATGATCTTTCACATGCGTTAAAAGTTCTTCAAACTCCGTGTCTGTGACTTCAAACCCTGAAAATTTAGGTTGCGTTTGACGGTTTGTACGGTTATTTCGCTGAGCAGTTGCAGATTTCATTGCTAACAGGATATTCTCAAGTGGTTGGATAACCTTTTCAAAATCCTGACTGTGCCGGCTTGCAAAGTTAGCAATTTCAAGAAGTGTTAGCCAGACGTTCCGCATTCTCTCAATTTGCCTTGGATGTAAAGTGGATCTCAGACCGATCCGTGTCATCTTTTCACGGACAGTGCCAGATGTCCATTCAGGCAGATAGATTTCGTCTAACGGAACATCATCCTCAAAAATTTTTGCTTCAACTGGAACAATAAGTCCTGTCGCGATGAAATTTGTTTGAAAAACAAGGTCGTGAAAAAGTGCTGCTGCTTTATCCAATATCTGATTCGTCAAGGTGTAACTTGATTGGATCATGTGGTTGAGTGTAAACTGATGGTTCTCTTGTAGTTGCCAAAATTCAATGATCGGATCAATACTTTCTCTAAGTACCTCTGTCGTTGTTTTTGTTGCTTCCTCCTCAAAATGTTCGCCAAGATATTCGGCATAGAAGTTAGAAAACGCACCTATTGTATTACGTAGTTCACGAATAACGAGGTCATCCCACACTTTATTATGAATCCGTTGCCCACGATTGAGCATCAAGGCCCTCAGTCGGCTTTCAACTCCCTGATGGAATTGGGTCATCAACTGATACGCATGTTGACTGGCTTTGGTCATATAGTCTTCAATTTTTGAAGAACTATTTGTTATCGCTTCCTCAATTTCTTTAGGTGACGCGTTGAATGCTACTGGAACAAGTTTCAACGTTTGTGACTCAAGTGGATCATAAACGGCGGCTGTTGATAAAATTCGGACAGCTGGTTGAGTGTCTGAAGTTGCGTCTTCCAAAAAACGCTCATGAAGCGCCAAACTGTATCCTAAGTCAACAAGATCAGGATAGTTTTTAATATGGGTGCGCAGCACTACCAAAACCGTGTCGTCCCCTTCTTTTTCAACCCCTGTAAGCACAGCATCTTCGTTGAGATGTATTCTGTGGATATGGGTTTGTTCAGGAATAACAACCTTTGCGGTAGAGCAATCGGTATCAGCTGTCTTTGCAAGGACAAAACCGCCTGTTTTGATGGTACTCGGTACTATCAAACGCGATTGTAAAACCTCTTCTGTCAGTTCAGAGAGTGTAAGAGATTTTCCTAAGTGTTGGACAGTAATGTTAGTCAGAACACCGTCAGCAAAATCGGTGATTTGGCGTGCGTTGCGTTCTAATTCTTGCACACTTTTGTGAACGCGATCATAATCGTCAAGTGCTGAAGCTTGTACCTTTGCTTCGTCTATCCAGGATACCCAAGCCCCTGGACGCGGTTTCATTTTTAAAGTGAGTTCTCCATCTTTGGAGTCAAAACCGGGAAGTATCTGACGTTCGGATGTCACCTTTGGTGTCCAGACAATCAAATGTTTATTACTCTTGCTACCGAGCCCGATTCCAAAAGTGTCTCCCCAAGTCATCCGTCCCTCAACGCTGGCTTTGATCTTATCAGTTAATGTAAAAAGTGAGTCAGAGTGAAAATTAAAAGATATACTTTGCATGTGTCAATTAGTATGTGTCCTCCTTTTATTTTATAGTTGGGACTCTCACGAAATTTTTTCCGTGTTTAATTCTTGTTTAATTTCAAGTCCCCATACGTCCCAACCTTTAATTTCTTTGCGTGCGAAAAGCTCCAGTTTGCTCTGTTCAGGAAACATCTCCTCAATACGGTGCCGAACTTCATCCGGTTTTTCTGAATGTTTTGTCCGCTCCGATTGGACAAACTGCCTAATATTTCGCATCCCCCTGGGCCGGGGAATTGTCCCACGTTTAAATACAAGACACAATTCGCACTGGCTCATTGTATAAAACCCTGGATTTACGCGACATTTATCCCAGACAAACGCCACTGTTGCCCAGTTAAATCCCCAAGCTTTTCCTAACAAGATTGCTTGGTCCAGATGAGGCGATGAGCTCCACATAAACAGCAGGCAATTTTCAGAAGATATAGCCGCAATATTCCATTGCGCCATCTCTGATACAGAAATGGTCGGATAATGTCTAATTGCGCCACCACTGTCTTTGCCGCCAGCACCTGTGTGCTGGAGTTGCCCTTTGTAATCCCAGGGCGGGTCCGCGTAGAGTATTTGATATTGCTTATTCGGAAACGGGGGGTGTGATATCATATTTAGTTTACAGATAGTACCTTTCTTCCTAAAAAGTGACACTAACTGTATTATACCATTTCTATCAATTTTTGTCCATTACCGGTCATTAGAAATGAAGCGGAATGTGGACAAACTGGAAGTTTATGGGACAAAAGAGAGACATTATATATCAGAAATGGTATTACAAGCGCGCACTAAGCACTATAGTAAAACGTGTCTACATAAGTTCTTACCGCGCATCAACGCTAAGTCCTTCCTGAGCGATGTCATTGTTTGCAACTAACATATCACGGTTAAAAATGAAATCACTACGGGCACTGCCGAGTTTTTCACCTTCTTCCTGACGTTCACGGAAATATTGTGGCAGCGTCAATCCTGTCATACGGATAGCGTCTTCAGGACACGCTTCAACACAATAACCACAGAATATACAACGTAGCATGTTTATCTCAAAAACATCCGGATATTTTTCACGTTGGTATCCCTCTTTAGTTGTCCAACCTTCCGGGGCAGGTGCCGCTTGTATCGTTATACAATCTGCGGGACAAGCGGTTGCGCACAAGAAACATGCCACACACTTAATTTCATCTTTGTCAGTTGTTGTTAGTTTGTGAACCCCTCGATACCGATCATTACGTTCATTTACGCTTCTCGGATCCTCAGGATACTGAACTGTTAATTTCTTTTTTGGGATGTGTTTTAACGTTGTAAACATCCCCTTAATCAACGCTGGAATATAAAGTCTATCCCAAAATGACATCTCTTCGTTAACTTTCATAAACGATTTCCTTTCTGATTATACTTCACAAAATTAATTCTTTCCCAAAATGTCACATACAAACGTAAGTTTTTGTTATAGTAAAATCCGTAATTATTTACACACGACGGTAGGTTCGGTTTCCTAACCGAACCTGTGTTTATCCAGCCTCATAGATGCGGTTAGAAACCGCATCTACCAGGGAGTGTGCATATATTTTTAGATTCCACTATAATATTATATCGCTTAGCAGATAATTATTCAAGTACAACTAAAAAACTGATTATGCATCATCGTTAAATCCACAGTAGGTATGTCCAATCATTGAGCTGCTCTAACGATGATCTTAACCCATTCGCTTTGTGCGGACCCTGCGGAATTGGTCGCCGTAAATTGGATACTTCGAGTCTTAACCCTTGTGACCGTGCCACTCAAAACACCATTACTCAGTGATAACCCAGCTGGTATAGCTCCACCGTTCCTTGTGATAGTCGGACTTCCTGTCACATAACTACGCAAGTCTAAACTAAAACTATCACCTACCGTCAGGTTATACGGATCCGGGATATCACTCCATACAGGCGGGGGTTGCGGTGTCGCCCTAAATGGACCACTCCACGCGCCGCTGCCCACACGATTCTTTGCGCGCACACGGAACTCATACTCCGTGCCATTCGTCAGACCGGTTATAGTTTCGGATAGATCGCTGCCCGCAGGTGTCCAAGCACCCCAACTATCGCTGCTACTTTCGCGATAACTATATTGGTAATCCGTAATCACTGACCCGCCATTTGAATAAGGTGTCCCCCAGGTAAGTGTTACTTCACCATCACCTGCGCTCAACGTTAGATTTAGCGGAGCACTCGGTATAGTAGCAGGTGTCTTATAAATAGTCAATGATTCAGCACCATATCCCGCGCTATTCTTAGCACGCACTTGGAACTGGTATTGTCTACCGTTTGTTAGACCACCAATGGATACATACCTATTCGTTCCGCCTATTGATGTCCAACTACTATAAGTCCCATAAGTGTAGCTATACCGGTATTCGTAATCAGTGACATCCGCACCGCCATCATTATCTGGGGGATACCAACGTAACGTCACACCTCCATTATATCTGTCACCAATCAAACTTGTCGGCGCACTCGGCACCGTCGCGGGCGTTGCTTCAGAAGACTCCGTTGCGGTACTCGCCTGATTACCATTCATCGCGCGCACTTGAAACTCATAAGCCGTCCCGTTTATTAACGAAAGAATTAGAACTTCTGTGTCCGATAACACGTTTGGGTTTGATAACAGTGCTGAAATCCAATCCCCCCAAGTTGGCGCGTCTTTTACGCGATATCTGTATTCGTAATCGGTAGTCGTACCACCGCCAGCTGTCCAGGAGAGACGGACTTGACCATTCCCATAAGACGCACTCAAACCATACGGTGCGTCTGGTGGCGCGGTGTCTGTGCCAGCATAAGTATCAGTGTCAGTGTCTTGATTGAGTTGATTCTCAAGGTTTTCTTCGCCGGAACGCTCTGTCCACTTCGGATTCTCATTCCCTTGCGGTGCACCTAAATCATATTCCCAATTGTGTAACTCATGATATTTACTTGGCCAGATACTCTCGTATAAACCTCCTGTGATATGTAATGGGTAATCCATGATGCTACCACCATAGGGATACGTGAAGTAAGCTTCGGTGTTCGTAGGATCCAAATTTGAGGTATACGTAGGCTTGTTTTTGAGAGTATACGGACGATTATTTGTATCCCAGTAAAAATTACGTAGATTAAGTGGATTTTGGTACTCAGCCGTTTTCTTAAAATTGTCGCGGACTTCTTTCGCTTGTTCAATCGTCTGACCATTGTTACGTGCCGCCTCATATTTCTTTTTGGCCTTTTCATCTGCCTCCTGCAACGCTTTGGCGAAACCCACGCGCCTCTGAACTTCAAGATACGCATCCGTGCTATTATCAAAGGCATACAAGCCAATCCATCCTCGCGCTGTGTCACTGAGCGGGTCTACATCGTCGCCTTCATTATCATTATTGCCATCGTTATTGTCTCCCCGGAAATCGAGATTAGGATTGTCCGTTTTATCTTGGGTGGGGATTTTATGCACTTTCCCGTTCACATTGCTTTCCCAGGGATGATTTAGGCCCACCGCGTGACCGATTTCATGTCCCAATACAAGGTCAATACTTTTCTGCTCTATTAACGAATCCCTATTCGCTTTCACCTCAATACGTGTTGTATAGACGATCACGGTGCCGTTGTTAGGATCATACAACCCTGAAACTGTTCCATTTTCGCCAGTATGGGCAGCTGCGGAGTCTTTTTTTACCCAAATCGCCTTTTTGGATATCACCCACCATTGTGCATCAGCATCTTGTGCTCCAGGGGGTTTGCCGAGACTATTAAAGTTGACAGTGCGATCTATCGGATAACCCTTATCATCTTTATCTGGATTTTTTACCTCGTTTTCGAGTATTTCATGTTTACCAAAGGTATTGGGAAGGGCATTTGCGTAACCAATGCCAGAGGTTTTCAACCCCTTATATACGGTCTTACCGTTTACTATCTCACTCAAAAAAACAGAGTAAGGGCTGTGGATAAAGATGTCTTTCTTCAGCGGGTTAAGACGCGTATGGATACCGCCTATCATGAACCCGCGATATTCTTCAAACACCGTCAGACCATCTCCCTTTTTTGTGTTCTTTTCAACGCCCGTCCCCGTTGTGGGCCCTTCTTCAGCATCCGCAGCAGGGTTGCGTTTTACTTCATCCCAGGCATCCGCTCTGTAATCGTCATTCTCGTCTTTCGGAATGTCTTTCTCATCCGATGCCTGCTCCTTATTATCCTCATTCTTTATCAGGGTCGCAACAAGGGTCCCGAACGCCCCATAATCTTCACAGCGAACGGTGATTGTAAAAGAGAATGTATCACGATTCAATGCCGAGGTAAACTTAACACCGACGCTCTTCTGCACGCCCTCATATTTACCTGTGCTCTCCTCACCGACAAGACTATTCCATATAGCTGGCACCCATTTCAAGCCATCGGAGCCCAACTCGGTTTGATCTTTCGGATAGAAACGAAGATCGTTTTCAGTTTCGGTGTCAGGATAATCCGCAGGCATATTCATATTCATACAGAGCCCCGGCCAGTTAGAGACATTTTCAAAGGTAAGCGACACACTCCCCGCAGAAAAGCCTTTTGGACCATGAAGCCCAGATACCGTAACGGTGAAAGAGAGCGTGTTGCTGTTCCCTGGCAACCACTTTTCATAACTGCTGTCTGGTGTCAACGTCACAGACACAGCGGACACCGCAGAGGGATATAATAAAAAGAGTGTTGTCAATAAACAGAATAGTAAAATAAAAAGAGAAAAACGATTCTTCATTGTTGTAAGACCTTCCATTTTTGCAGTACCTCCTTCTTTAGCTGCGCAGCACGTTGCAGGTTTTCTTTGCCCCCTGTGTGTTCTAACTTAAGTATGTATTGAACCTTACGGAATGCCGTATAGCTTGGTGGTCCTGTCCACCCGTATGTGACTGTCGGTGATCCCTGATAGACAGCAAGAGATTTCTCCCACTCTCCAAGTTTAGCATAGCAATACCCTAAATCCTGATTATAGAGTGGTAGCCTGCTATCAAGTAGGCTTGCTTTCTTCAAGTGTTCTATCGCTAACTCGTATTCTGGGACATCATCATGATACATATAGACCCGTGCGAGTTCATAGTGTCCCATCGCAGAGTTCGGAAACTTCTTTAGCAGCTGCTTGTAGGGTGCGATCCTCGCAGCAAAAGGGTAATGAGCATTCGCCCACAGCCGCATCGCCTCAACCGAATCGGGATACGCACGCATCGCCCGCGCCGCATATTCAACACCCAACGTCTGTGGTATCGGCATTCCTTCTGAACACATATACCGCGCTGCGTCAAGGGGGTCTACATTTTCAAGCATAATCTCATACTTTTTACGTCTGCGCTCATCACTTGAAAGCGTGTCCGGCAAAGTAAGCCACCTATCTTGTTGTTCCTTTGTGTAGTAGTAAACTTTGCCTGTATACTCCCGTAAAGGCTGATGTTCGTAGTCGCGTTCTGTGAGTTTTCGTTTTCCTTTCTCAGACTCATGTAGGATCATGACGGGTTTGTGACGATAACTCCGATGTTCGTAGAAGTAAACAGGGAGCTCCCAGGCATCTTTCGGCACGATAAAACCTTCTTTCCAGAGCAGCTCAGGGTTTTCAATGACATCATATTTTCTGTCATCCATATCCGGGTCGCCGCCAGATTCTTTGACATCGGCTTTGAACATTTCTATGAGCTGTTCAAAACTGGGTTCGGGAAACGGTGGCAGTTTTACGAGTTTGCGACTATTCGCTGCAGCAAGACTATAATCTGATTGGAAAGATGGGTCAACAATCTCAGAGGGCGATTTCTGTCCGCACCCATTGCATCCTGCCAGTAAAATAACAATCAGTGTAAGCAAATAAGTAAAGTGTTCAATCCGAAGTTTCATGAGAGTTCTCCTTATAGTGACATTTTCTGTGATGTTACCACATTATTCGGCGTGCCATCAGCATTCGTGTGAAGATTAGAAACCACAACAGTGAAAGTGATCTTTTTCTGATCCTCCGGTATCTCCGGTATCCACCTATCATAATCACTCGGCGGTGTCAGAACAACTGTGATACCCGCAGACGCATCAGATATAAATACACCGAAAAAACAGGTAAAAATACTAAACAATATTGTCAAAATAGGAATGCGATATTTCATTTGTCATATCCCTCCTGTGATAATTCTATAACTGAATACCCTTTTCGCTGTTTCCGAATCTCATCTTTCGCTATGTCTAAATCACTATTAAGTTTAATGACATCCCCCGGTCCTGGATGCACAAAGTAATTCATGCCCTGATAAGCAGCCACTGCTTTCTCCCACTCACCGAGTTTAAAATAACACCGGGCTAATAAGTCATGCTTTTTCGCGACACGACTATCCAGTTGAGATGCCTTCAGCATGTGGTGCAGGGCAGACTCCGTATCTTCCTTTCGGAAGTAGTAGAAAGCGATTTGCTCGTGAGCAAACGCATCATTGGGAAACTTTGAAAGCAGCTGTTGGTATGCCTCAATCTTTTGATCTTCAGGATGGCATTTGACCCAAATACGCATCGCTTCAACAGAGTTCGGATTTTCAAGCATTGCACGCTCCGCATATTCAACGCCGATAATTTTTGTGCTGGGATGATCAGGATCACTGAATTGACTCAAATATTTTGCTGCTGTGAGTGTGTCTATTCCTTCAAATGTAATCGCATACTGTTCTCGGTAATAGTCAACATTTGCTCTTGAATTCGGATTCGCATTATGCCAGTTTTGGCGCGCAGCATCCTTCCTTTCCTTTTGCTCTTTTGTGATGTAGATAATTTTTCCAGCGAAAGGATATATTTCTTTATCATGTTTCCAGGGATGATAAACCCCGCGTATAGGTTTAC
The DNA here is from genome assembly GCA_003635185.1 of Candidatus Poribacteria bacterium. Taxonomy (GTDB): domain Bacteria; phylum Poribacteria; class WGA-4E; order WGA-4E; family WGA-3G; genus MSPOR6. The sequence continues at coordinate 31,020 of PYJA01000114.1, forward strand.
CTTTTTCAAAAGGAGAGCGGATGACTATCTTGTCGCGTGTTGGATTATAGCCCGGCGGTCTTGGGATTTCATGAAAGTGTAGTGTAGGTGGCACCTCAAATCCGATGCCATCCCACAGTATATCGGGGTTGGCTATTGCTTTTCTTTTACGTTTGAGTGCCTCTGGGTCGCCCTTATTTTCAGCGACATCAGCTTTGAACTGTTCTATCAGTCTCTCAAAACTCGGTTCAACAATAGGTAGGTTTACAGGTTTGCGACTATTCGCCGCAACAGGTCCGTGTTCTGCTTGGTTAAAAGGGTCTGCATGTTCGGGGGCGGTTTCCTGTCCGCATCCACTGCAGCCAACGAACAGTATCACAGTAAATATAAGTAAAGTTGTCAGGTTTTCAATCCTTAGTTTCATTATAGTTCTCCTATTGCTTGATTTGCTGAGTCTCAATAGTTTATGTGTTCAGGTTTGCAACTGTATAGTTCGGTGCTTCCTCCGTAATATCAATATCGTGCGGATGGCTTTCTCTGTAACCGCTGCTCGACATGCGCACAAATTGAACATCTCTACGTAAAGACTCAATATCGGGTGTCCCACAATATCCCATAGCAGAACGAATTCCACCTACTAACTGATAGACATAGTTACTCAGTTTTCCTTTGTGAGAGACTCGTCCTTCAATAACACATCATCACTTATTTTAGCACCAATACGCACAGTGTGCAAACGTTTTTATGAGCGTTCAAGGATGGTGGTATAGCCTGTTGATGTTCAAGATAGACTGACCCATCCATTGTAACCGTAGCCACTCAAGTTTGTCGGCGCATCCGGCACCGTTGGGGGCGTTGCTTCAGAAGACTCCGTTGCGGTACTCGCCTGATTACCATTCATCGCGCGCACTTGAAACTCATAAGCCGTCCCGAAGATGAACATTAAACTCAAGGCTATTATTCTTTTCATAGGTATGACTCCTTATATATTCAGGACTTACGCAATAATATAAAATTGTGTTATATTATTTCATTATGATTACATTTACACTTCCAGAACAGAAACAAAACTTATATTCAGATTATTGTCAATTTTTGATAGCGAGTTTCACTAATCGGACACAAACCTATTTTGCTGATCATACTGAGAAGTGGAGCCACGACCAACTCAATCGTTTTTTGAGAAATGAAAACATTCCTTCCAGCGAACCCTGGGAATCTGTCAAAACGGACATTGAGTTTGATGAAGATGGATACATTATCTTTGACGATGTTGTTCTCTCTAAAGCGTTTGCCAAAGCCATAGAAGCTGTCTATCCACAATGGAGTGGTAGCGACAAAAAAGTCATCCAAGGCATCGGTATCGTCACGTGTGTGTCCGTTAACTCAAAGACACAAGAGTATTGGATTATTGACTACCGCATTTTTGACAAGGCTCATGATGGTAAAACGAAAATAGACCATGGACTGGAAATGTTACATAATGCTGTCTTGAAAAAACATCTCTTGTTTCGGACAGTGCTAATAGTCTGTTATAATATTAAGAATACCAAAAGCATCAGAAAAAGTCAAGGATTTTTTAAATAAAAATGGAAACTAACGCTGTCTAATTGTGATACGTTCTGTTAACCAGATAGCAATAAATGCGACAACGGTTGAAATAAACACCAATCGATAAACTGTGATATCTTGTCCGAGTTGGACCGCATGATAAATACTCAATGCCATTGTCTGGGTTTTACCGGGAATATTACCTGCCACCATGAAGGTAGCCCCAAACTCGCCAAGACTCTTGGAAAAACCGAGAATTGCCCCTCCAATAATGCCGCGAGATGCAAGCGGTAGGGTTATCGTCCAGAAGACTTTTATCGGTGATGCGCCAAGTGTACGGGCAGTGTTTTCAAGCTCGATCGGCACAGACTCCATCCCTGTTACGATACCCCGGACTAATAAAGGAAAAGAAATGATTGAAACGGCAATTACAACAGCGAAAGGTGAAAAAACGAGCTCTAAATTGAAAACGTTAAATAAGAATCCTCCGATAAGTCCATGTTTACTCAGGAGAATAAGCAGCAGGTATCCGCTTACGACAGGCGGAAGCACCAATGGCAGCATGACGAATGTATTCAGGAGAGATTTCCCTGGAAAATCCCGTTTTGCAAGCAGCCATCCGACAAGCAGTCCTGGCGGAAACATCACAATGAGGCTCAACGATGCAACTTTTATAGATAAGAAAAAAGCGGTAATTTCGGCTGCGGTTATCCTCATTGCAATACAGCATATCCATTTCTACTGTGTGGAATCTGATGTTAAACAAGCAAATCCGTGTTTTTTGAAAATTTTAGTGGCACGAGATGTTTTTAAAAACGTAATAAATTGTTGCGCTAACTGTTTTTGTTCACTATCTTTCAGAACAACTGCAGGATATACTATAGGTTTGTGGGTTTCATCAGGAAATTCATAGAGTATTTTGACATTTTTGCTCAGTGTTACGTCTGTTTGGTAGACAATCGCTACGTCAACATTTCCTGCACTGACATAAGCAAGTGTCGCTCGCACATCTGTCCCAAAGACTAACTTTGGCAATACCTTTTTCCATAGACCAAGTCGTCCCAAAGCCTCTTTTGCATAAGTGCCAGCAGGCACAATTTCAGGCTGTCCAATGGCAATTCGCGAAACAGCATCATCAGCAAGCTTATCAACAGTTTCCACAGATAAAGTAGCGTTTTTATGAGAAACAAGGACTAACCGATTTGACAAGATGTTGTGACGACTATCTGTTTCAAGCATATCACGGGTTTCAAGCCCGATAATTTGTTGAGGACTTGCTGAAATGAAAACATCTACCGATGCCCCTTTTTCAATTTGACGTTGCAGCGTTGAAGATGCCGCAAAATTATAGCTGACCGTAACACCTTGCTTCGCAGTAAACTGCTTGCCTATTTCAGTCAAAGCATCTGTTAAACTCATGGCACCAAAAACTCTTAACTCAGGGGCTTTATGTCTATTTCCACATCCCAGAAGTTCTGTAAATATAAACAAAAACACAAAAAAAGTGTAAAATTTAGCGTTTTGAAACATAATGATTCAGCCTAAATCGTGGATTAACGCGAAAAAATTATAACAAACATTTTAAGTTATGTCAATTCCTGAATGGCTCTGAACCAAAAGGCAGAGGTGTTTCGTTTTCAATATTTTTTCACAAGTGTTTATTTTTTATGGCAGCAGATATATCGTGTCTTTTCACACCATATCTGCTGGACTTGATCTTAAAACTATCCTATTTTGAGGTGAATAATGACAAAGAGAAAACCTTGCCACTTGATAGATGTGTTAGCAGAACTTTCATATCCACGCAAGAATAAGTTAGCATGGAATTGCCAATTTTCATACCACCCTTGCTCAAAGCGGTTTCCCAAAACACAAAACATACCCATCATGATCTTTCAGTTCAAAAGCACGCAAACCATCGTCAGTATCCGCAAGCGGTTCGTGAAATGCTAACCCACGCGACTGATACTCCGCATAAAGCGCATCCGGATCAGAAGTCAAAATAAAAGCATCCCAGCGTGCCCACGCATGCCGAGTGTGGTTTGGCACTGGATGAATATATTCCGTAATCTGTTTGAGCAGGACCCGCACATTATCACGACACACGATGCCAAAATACGGATCGTCTTCAGGGACAAGTAAATCTGTCTGAAAACCGAGTTTTTGATTGTAGAAATCTATTGACTCTGCAAGGTTATCAACGATGAAAAAGGGATAGATTCTCTCAAGTCTCGAATTGTTTGCCATCGTCTGTCCTCCTGTTTCTTCTCCATATCCTAACAGGTTTCTCTTTGACATTCAACGTAAAAAGTTGGACAGACTTTCGCGCCTTCATCCTTGAAGAAGCAGTTGAAAAATTCAGCGTTTTACGGTATACTCACTTGCAACTGCCTCACAGGCTATAAAACAAAAAAGCGGAGAGACATAATGGCACAACAAAGACGAAGGAAAAATCGAGTAAAAACCAAAGCGGCATACCTGAAACGCGGCGATATGTATAACAGACGACGGGAGTTTACTAAAGCGAAAGCAGCTTTTTTGGAAGTGCTCGCGATAGATGCAGATGACGTGGACGCGCATCACAATATTGGCATAACCTACATGGCACTTGAGGCACCTGAAACAGCGGCTGCCCACTTCGAGATGGCGCTCGCCCTGAATCCTAAAATGTCTGAGGTGTATTACAAACTTGGGTACGTTTATGTAGAATTGGAAAGATTTAAAGAGGCGGAGGAGATGTGCACTGCTGCACTCGCAGCCGATAGAGATGAAGAAAAGGAAAAGGCACACTACGTCCTCGGACGCGCCTACATCGGACTGGACGCTTACGAAAAGGCACTCCATCATTTTCAGCAGGCACGCGAGCTTGGACTGGATACCGTAGAGCTTGATTTCTATATCGGGAACACTTACGCTTTCTTGGGCAAATATGATCTGGCACTTGAGCATTTGCAGAAGTCACTTACCCAGAATCCAGAAATTCCCATGGTACACAATAGCATCGCACTGGTCTACATGAGGCAGGGTAAGTTTGAAGAGGCAGAAGAATATATTACCGACGCGCTTTTGTTAGATCCTAGCTGTGAGTCTACCTACGCAGTTTTGGAACTGTTTGAAAAGGAGCAAAAGGCACAAAAACAGGAGGAAAATACTTGACAGCAACGCTCAGATGGGGCATACTCGGTTGCGGCAATGTCGCCGAACATAAGGGTGGACCGCCACTTTACACCGTTGACGATTCAGAACTTATTGCAGTGATGCGGCGGGATCGCGCAAAGGCACAAGACTTTGCCAATAGACACGGTGCCAAACGTGCCTATACCGATATTGACCAACTCTTATCGGATGACGAAATCAATGCGATTTACATCGCAACGCCGCCTTATCTCCACTGTGAACAGACAATCCGCGCCGCACGGGCAGGCAAGCATGTCCTCTGTGAAAAACCGATGGCGATGACAGTCCAAGAGTGCCAACAGATGGTGGACGCTTGCCATGAAGCAGGGGTTACTTTGATGCTCGCTTACTACCGAAATCACTATCCAAATGTCGTCAAGATGAAAATGCTGATGGCGGAAGGTGCTATCGGTGATGTTGTACTGGCACGTATCAACTGCACAGGTTACTATAACCCAAATCGTCAAGACTTAAAGAATTGGCGGATAAACCCAGAGATTAGCGGTGGCGGTGTGCTGATGGACATAGGCAGCCATCGCATTAGTCTGCTGCAGTATCTGATGGGCGACATTACATCGGCACGCGGTTATGCGGAGACAGTACATTTAGATGCTGCGGTTGACGATTCTGCTGTGTTTTCCCTCCGTTTTGAGAGCGGCGCGCATGCTGTTGCAAATATCAATTGGAATGTCGGTATCGGCATTGACGATGTTGAAGTTTACGGCACTGCAGGTTGTTTACGGTGTTCGCCGTTAAATTCAGGCAACCTAACACTTGAGACAAAATCAGATGGACGGATTGAATTGCATCAAACGCCATTACCGTATACGCACACAGGACTTGTTGAAGATTTTATCAAGCATCTCAAGACAGGTGAACCGATCCGATGTTCAGGTGAAGCAGGGTTACAGACAAATGCCATCATCGCGCAGATAATGTAGAAGTTCCTCTTGTGTTGTTAGCCCGCCAATTTATCTCTTTAGTATGGAAGATACTCAAAAATCCTACACCCTTATTGAAAAAGACGAAAAGACCGAAGCGCGCGTTGGCAAATTGCGCACAGCACATGGGGTTGTGAATACCCCAATTTTTATGCCTGTAGGCACCCGCGGCACCGTGAAGGCATGCACACCGCAAACGCTATCCGAACAGATTCGTGCCGAAATTATCCTTGCGAATACCTACCATCTTTATTTACGTCCAGGGCACGAAATTGTCCAAGAAGCAGGCGGTCTACATCAGTTTATGGGGTGGGAGAAACCGATACTAACCGATAGTGGCGGGTTTCAGGTCTTTAGCCTCGGCCCGCTACGAAAGATAACAGAGGAAGGGGTCACGTTTCGTTCCCCTATAGATGGCACAGAAAGGTTTATCAGTCCTGAACGTTCCATTGAAATTCAGAACGCACTCGGTGCAGATATTATCATGATATTTGATGAATGCCCTGCATTGCCTAACGAATATGAATATCTGAAGAACTCAATGGAAATGACGCTGCGTTGGGCAGAACGAAGTAAAAAAGCGCATCAGAATCCGCATCAACTACTTTTTGGAATTGTGCAGGGTGGTATGGAGCGTGACCTTCGCTTTGCAAGTGTTGAGGGAACGGTATCAATCGGTTTTCCGGGATACGCTATCGGCGGATTGAGTGTCGGTGAAGAAAAGGATTTAATGAATGAAATGTTGGCATACATTGCACCGCTGCTGCCAGAAGATAAACCGCGCTACTTGATGGGGGTCGGCACGCCAGAAGATTTAGTCCATGGTGTCCGCTGTGGTGTTGATATGTTTGACTGTGTGATGCCGACTCGGAATGCCCGCAACGGTTCGCTCTTTACATCTGAAGGCGTTGTCCGAATTAAAAACGCAAAATATACGCGTGATTTTAACCCTTTGGATCCAGCGTGTAGCTGCTATACTTGCCAAAATTTCACACGTGCTTACCTTCGGCACCTGCATATAGAAAATGAGATACTCGGTTCGCAGCTGCACACGCTGCACAACTTGTATTTTTATATTAGTTTGATGCGTGGAATTCGGCGTGCTATCTGTGATGGTAGTTTTGCGGCGTTATCTGCTGACGAACCGGATATTGGTGCGTTGGTGAAGTTAGGGCAACCTACGGATGTGGAAAATCTGCAATAATTCTGCAGGAATCGTTCAATATGGAGGAAGATTCCAGATAAATATCGCACTATAATTATCCCCACTCACAAGGGTTTTACCGTCCGAAGAAAACATCAACGAGTTTATCGGACCTGTATGTCCTTGTAGGATAGACAACTGGTTGCCCGTGGCAATGTCCCATAGATAAATTGTTCCTTCACTACGCCCGCTTGCAAGTATCTTGTTATCAACAGAGATTGCCATGACGTTTCTGCCAGACTCTGACCCTTGAATTGAATTGAGTTGCTTGCCCGTAGTGATATCCCATAGATAAATTATCCCATCCCTGTTTTTACTTGCAAGGATTTTGCCATCAACAGAGAATACCAAAAAAAGAGTATTATCCGATGAAAGACTTAACATCTCGGTCCCAGTACTTGCATCCCAGACTCGGATTGTCCCATCATCACTTCCACTTGCGAGCATTTTTCCATTGGGCGTGAATGCAAGCGCATTAATTTTATTTGTATGTCCTTTTAGCCAGAATTGCAACTTTCCATCAGGAATTTCCCATAATACAATATTAAACGAGGCTCGTTCATTATTTAGGGGAGTGGCAAGCATATAACCGTTCTGAGAAAATACAGTTACGCCATTCGTTCCTCCGCTAGAATAATATGATGTCCGTTTCTGTCCTGGAGAAAGTTCTCCTTTGTGTGCTTCAATACGATAATCAGATATTTTATCCCCACTATGTGTATTCCAGACACTTAATGATCCATCAACTACACTCTCCCTGACAAACTCATTTTGGGTTTCTTTCCTAAAACTAAAATCTTTTGTAAGTGCAAGGATGTCGTCATCCCTTGAAAATGCAAATGTAATGAGTCCGAGTTCAATATCTATCTGTTTAGGAAGTGGAGTAAGGTCGCGTGAATCCCAAAACCGAATTTTATTACCAGATTTACATGCTAACATACTTTTATCGTGTGAGTATTTCAACATCCTAAGTCCTCTTGCATGTCCCGTTGAAAAAGAAGACATTTTGTCACCGGTATTAACATCCCAAATATGAATTTTACCGTCTCCATTCACCCTTGCTATTGTCTTGGAATCTGGCGAAAAAGCCAGGGCAGGGATATCGGTGCCTAATTTGCCACGCAGTGCGGTTCGAGGCGTTTTTGTGTGAACATCCCAGAACTCTATTTCACCAGAATGTGCTTGAAAAACCATGGTTTTGCTATCGTTAGAAAACGTAATTAAACGTCCAAATTTTGTCTGAGTAAATGTCTTTAGTAATTGTCCTGTGACAACATCCCATAAACGTAATGGTTCATCAGGTATATAAGCAACAAGAAGAGTACCATCTGGCGAAATTATCAACTTAAAAACAGGGTTGTTACCACCTTGGAGCGTTTTCAGATGCTTTCCGGTAGCAACATCTTCCAGTCGAATTTCACCATTATCATACCCAATTGCAAAAAAACCGTTATGGTTTTTATCAAGATATATATCCCCAGAATCTACTGAACGTCCGCGTAGAGTCAACACAGTTCCACCAAGAAATCCATAAGAACTATGAACAAATTCCTTTTTCACATTTGTAGTGACATCCCATAAACAAGCTGTGCCATCATGATATACACACAAGATGGTTTTGCAATCTTCAAAGAATCTTTGTGACACTAAACGCTTATCAAATCCTTTGAAGGATTTCAAAAGTTTTCTGGAGGATATATCCCACAGCAAAATTTTCTCACGCTTTCCAGTTGCCAAGTATTTGCCGTCTGGTGAGAACGCTAAAATATCTACCTTTGTTGTATGATCGGTAAGCAAGGACAGTCCAGCAGCGGTGCGAGCATCATAAAGCCAAACGCCGGTAGCACTTGCTGTAGCGATTTGAGTTCCGTCTGGTGAAAAACTCATATACTGTGTGCTTCCTTTGCTGAGACGTGCTTTTGCTCCTTCCGGCAAATTCCATCGCATATAGTCACCTTTATCAGATAGAAACTGATTAGGTTCCTTGCCTGTACCAGCACCTTTACCAGGATCATCAGTCTCATTTCCCAGCTGATTTCGGACATCCGGTTTCGCCTCAACATTCAGCACAACAGGTGCATCCATCAGTTCCACTGCCATCTCAGACTGTGCATCTAAACTATAGGGTTGCTGGAAACGGGCTAAGTGTTGGTTACCTATTCCGAGCATCAACACAATTAAAGCAATACTCGACGCGCCTATCACCCACGGCATCAACGGTTTGCTTCCTGATGGTGCAGCGGGTTTGGTCCGTTTGACCTTTTGCATGATGTTTTCGGTAAGATTTGGGGATAGTTGGAAGTTGCTAAGTGCTTCTCGTATCATCGGTTCCTCCTTTTTGAGACGTTGCCGTGCACGGTGAAGACGGAGCTTGATCGCACTTGTAGACACACCTAAAAACCGACTGATCTCTTCAACCGTCATCTCGCCAAAATAGTGAAGTGTCATCACTGTGCGTTCACTCTCTTTCAGTTTTGCCAGCAGTTTTTTCACCACTTCGCGTTGTGTTTCAACCGTAGTTTTTGCGTGTTCCTCTGCGACATATCGGGAATATGCGGACTCATCTATCCACTCGGTGTCTGCCCCTTCTAACGATTCAGTTTCAATCCTTTTCTTACGAAGCCATGTGAGGCATTGGCGGGTTGCAATCACATAGAGCCACCCGGAAAACTGATTTGGGTCTTTTAAAGTTGCCAATTTTTGATAGACTTTGAGAAAGGTGTCTTGTGTAATCTCTTCAGCGATATGGAAATCGCCTATTTTCCGCCAAGCGAGTGCATGCACCTGCTTTTGATATTTTTCCACCAAACTGACAAAGGCAGTTTCATCACCCGCGAGAATTCGGTGGACCAGTTCAACATCTTCGTTTTTCATCAGACACCTCAAGAAAGTGATAAATTGCTTATAGTGAAATCCACAATTACCTGGACATTGGCGAGGTTAGGAAACCTCGCCAGCGTTATGGTGTGGAAATTGTTGTTCATTGAAATGTCCACATATTTTTGGATTTTACTATAATGTCTTATCAATATATAGTGACGCGGGTTAGGTGTTAAATGGTTACATAATTCTGTAAAAGAGTTTTGATGTGTTAAATTTGTTCAGTAGAAACGGCAAGAAATTGCCTTGGAAAGTTTACCGATTAGATATTTTAGCAAAAATTCCTGAACCCACGCAACAATAAAGGAGAACGATCAGGGAACAGCAATCGGCCTTGATTAACACCCTGGATTCTGGTACAATAACTCAAGTTGCGTCACATTCCGTGTCCAGATGGTTTCAGATTTTACTATGGACGCGAACAGTGCCGATGCAAAGGAGAGAAAAATGAGACGTTTTGAAACCCGAGGTCCCGTAAATCCGCAGAAGAATTACGTCGTTTCACGATCAGAAGAGACCGCTGATTTTATCAATCGCATTAAAGAGGGGCGTTATATTGTTCTCTTCGCACCACGGCAGACTGGCAAAACTACCTTTTTCCGCCGCGCGCTTGACATGCTCTCAACAGAAGACCCAAACTACTTCCCAATTCAATTAGATTTCCAAATACTGCGCAATGTCTCACCTAATGTTTTTTACGAACGGTTCTATCAGCTGATCCGTGGTCAAATAGAAACTGTTTTACGCCAGCGTGGAAAGAACGCATCCGGGGAACTAACGCAATTTTTGGAGCGGACACAACTCACTGACTCTTTTTCAATGCTGCAATTCTTTAAGCAGCTTGAAAATTTACTTGGAAATCCACATATTGTGGTTCTTATAGACGAATTCGATGGCATTCCTGAGACAGTTATCAGTGATTTTCTTTATACGCTGCGTCACATCTATCTTTCTAATGAACTTCGCTGCCCATATAGTATCGGCATTGTCGGTGTTAAAAGTATCACGCAGTTAAACTATGACCGATCGATTTCGCCTTTCAATATCCAAGATGATTTCAACTTACCCAACTTCACGCTCGAACAGGTGCAGGAACTGTTATCACAGTATACCGAAGAAATTGGACAAACTTTTACCCCAGAAGTAATTGAAATGTTGCATAGACAGACAGGTGGACAGCCCTTTCTCGTTAATCGGTTCGCACAGATTCTTACAGAGGAATCGGATATTCCGAAAACTGAAACGATTCGCTTGGAACATTTTCTAACGGCACATGCACAAATGTTGGAAGAACAGAATATCAATATAACTCATTTGCTTACCAATATACGCAGAAATCCAAACTTTAAAAGGGGGCTGATGAAAATTATCTCTTATGAAAGAGGTATGAAATTCAGTTTGGATGATGAGATTATTAATGAACTTGCCACTTACGGTGTCATTGCCAAAGGCACTGATGGCATGTGTGAGATTATTAATCCGGTTTACCAACATCGTATCATGCAAGCATTCACCCCTTTAATTAACGGACTTGAACACGATTATTTTCCGGAAGACATCGATTTTGAGGATTACCTCGCTCCTACAGGACATATTGATTTAGAACGGCTCCTTGATAATTTCAGCAACTTTATCGCTCGCGTCGGTTTTCGTATACTCCAAGTGCCAGACACACCGCAAGAATTTGTCGGACAGGACCTCCTTTACACCTATCTTGACCAGTTCGTCAGCATCGTACGCGGTGCTATGTTCCTTGAAGTGCAAACAGGACGCGGTAGAATGGATCTCGTCATTTTTCACAATGGACGAAAATATATTGTGGAAACAAAGATATGGGAAGGCGAAAAACGTTATCAAGCCGGTAAACAGCAGCTCAGGGCATATCTCAAATTGGAAAAAGCATTAGAAGGTTACTACGTAGTCTTTGATCATCGCGAAAACCCAACACCCCTCGTTGAATCAGAAACAGAAGAAGATGTGAGGGTCCGTAGTTACGTGATCCCTGTGATACAGGAACGGCCTTCATCTACAACATCCGAAAAATAATACCGAAAGTTATATCGTCTGTCAGATTGAGTGGGTGAAACCCAACGGACAATCTATTATAACTCTAACTCTAATTCTCCGAAATCCAATCCGCTGTAGCTTCCGCAAATTCCTTAGAAAGCTCTTCAGATATGGTCTGTTCAAGCAGCTGAATCAGATCCTCTCGGAATTTTACCCAATCATCACCACGACGGGTAAACCGATGCAGCCCAGCAATTTCAACAAACATTGTATCCTGTGGTTCAGACATTGATTCAAGATAGCGATCAACTTGCATTTTTTCACCTCATTATAATTTCCGTTCTATCGGTTCGGTTAGGAAACCGAATCTACCGGGAGTGTTGTCCCACAAACTAAAAGTTTATGCTACAGAAGTGTCCTTATTAATTGTAGGTTTTATATATCTATGATGCTTGCATCCATTCGTGGATTTCCCAATCTGTTTCAAGAGCTTTTTGACGGAGTGCTTTGCTCGGATTGACAGCGACAGGATTCCCCACGGCTTCCAACATCGCCAGATCAGATTGACTATCACTATACGCATAGCAGACATCAAGGGATATGCCTGCTTGTTCAGCGAATTCTTTCAGCACAATTGCCTTTTGTTCTCCGATTAGGGGTTCAGTTGTAAGTTCGCCAGTAAACTTTCCATTTTGTTCTGCAAGCTTAGCTGCTAAAACAGAATCTACTCCAAAGAATTCGGCAATCGGTTGAACAATAAAATCAAGCGAACCCGTTAGGAGAACAACATGGTCTCCTTGCTCTCTATGCTCCTCAATTTGCGAAATCGCCTCAGGAAATATCTTTTGACGCAAGTAATTCTGAAACATATCTGTTGCTAATGCCTTTACCGTTGCTGCATCCATGTTACGATAATTCCGATAGAAGACCTGATTAAATCTTTCCCTGCTAATCCGATCAAGGATAAGATAGTACACAATCTTCGGGAGGAAACCAATAATCCAGAAAAATTTATGGATCGGAGACAACGCGGAAGTCCGCAGCCAGATGTAACAATGTGCAATGGTAGAACTCAGCAACGTGCCGTCTACATCAAAAAACGCGATAGATTTTTTCTCAAGCGATTCCATCTTAAATCCTAATCGAATGTTTCTCTAAGTTTAGCAACTCGGTTTTCAAGTTCAGTCAAAAATTTCTGGTATATCTCCGAGTTCTCCGTAATGTCTTCCGATTTTTGTGAAACTTCAAATAGAAGTGGTTCGCCAAAAACGATCTGAATTGGATGTTTTTTCGGAATGTTTTGTCCTTTGGGAAGCACTTCAAAAGTGCCTTTTATATAAGTAGGGATAATCGGTACTTGCTGTCCATAAATCAGAAGGCTAAGGATACCTGGTTTGAAAGGCTGCAGTTTCCCATCAAGTGAACGCGTGCCTTCAGGGAAAATTAGCAATCCACTGTTTTGTTCTGTCACTTCATTAGCCATTCGCAAATCCTTCAGAAACTGTGAGAAGTTGCCATCCCGTTCAATCGGAAGCGCATTGAGACAATTGTGTGCGAACCATCCTTGGAACCGATTACCGAACCAGTAATCCCGCGCGGCAAGTGTCCACAATCGGTGTGAATCCTGTCCGAGCGCGGTGATAACTGTCAAGGTATCTAAATGACTTGTGTGGTTCGGTGTAATAATGTAAGGTTTATCTTGGGGGATATTCTCAAGTCCGTAACACTCAAACGAAAAACGGTGTCGGTAGATACTTCGAATACCAGCACGAAATGCGCGCGCATACCAATGCGGTTTTTCACGGAGTTTCAAGGGTTTTGCCGCTGTTTCGGACGATTTTACAGATTCAGTTTTTTCAAAAACCTGTGTTAATTCAACAACATCCTTCACCGTCTGCAAATTAGCGAGCATTGCATCAGGAATTGTTTGGCCAAGGCGAGATTCAAGGAGCATCAGTAGGTCAAGTCGTGTGAGCGAATCAAGCCCAAGATCAGTGTCCAAACGGCTATCAAGGTGAATCTTGTGAGCAGGCATACGTGCTAATTTGGCAAGTGGAGACAAAATCTCTTCTGGGATATTTTCTGTCGACTGTGCGTCATCTTGTCCACTTTGCTGAACAGAGGCTTGTTCGTCTGCCAGATATTCCACTAATTGTGCTTTAACGCGCGGACGATCAATTGTTCCGTTCTCAGTCTTTGGCAAAGCATCTTGAAACAGATGTGATTTGTGAAATTGTTGGTAACTCGGCAGCTGCTTTGCGGTTTTCTGTAGATGATTCTGGATTTCTGCTTTAGTCGTCGCGTTATTGGCTGTTGGTACAATCACCGCATGGATAGCAGTATCAGAACCGTCTTCGTAAGGAATGCCAACGACACACAACTCAGAAATAGCTGGGTTGTTCTGATACAGTGCCTCCAATTCAATAGGATAAATGTTTTTCCCAGAAGCAGGCACAATAATATCTTTACAATGCCCCGTGAGATAAAGATAACCGTCTGCATCAATATGGCCAAGGTCACCCGTGTAGAGCCAACCATCACGAATTGCTTTTTCGGTGGCATGCGGATTTTCATAGTAGCCTTTCATATTACTGGGGCCCTTAGCAATAATTTCGCCGATACCATCACTATCCGGGTTTGCAATATCAAATTCTACGCCTTCCACCGCTGTACCAACGGACCCACGTTTGCTATTTAGATAAGGATTGACACTAAGCACAGGAGCGGTCTCGGTCATGCCGTAGCCTTGATAAAGTGTCAATCCAAATTTTTGAAATCCATCATAAACTGTATCGGAAAGCGCAGCACCGCCACTGACAAGGACGCGCACGTGCCCCCCCATAACTGTTTGTACTTTTTCAGCTAAAGTTTCTCCAGATACATCTTCTCGCGATGCCTGCCGCTCAATAGTACTTTGAAGCATCTGAAAAAGTCTTGGCACCCCAATAAATGCGGTAGTCTTATCCTCACGCATCGTTTTGAGAAGTGTTGTCGGTCGGAGCGCATTGACATAAGTAGCAGTATTACCACTATATAGCGCCATCAACAGACTGCATGAGAAACTCAGGGCATGATACAAGGGGAGTGCTGACAAAATCCGTTCTTCATCTGTAGGTGGCAATGCCTTTGCTACTGCTTGTACGTTTGAAATAAAGCCGCCATGTGTTAGCATTGCACCTTTAGCATCTACTGTCGTGCCCATTGTGAAAATTATAGATGCGACGGTATCAGGGGTGATCTCTACGTTGGGGAAATCTGTTGGGATTTCTTCATCTGAATCATGTATCTCATTGAACTTATTGATATTTTGCAACGGGATATTAGCATCAATCAGTTGTGTGTTTGACTTAGCTAAAACAATATCGGATGCTAAGATTGCTTTCGCGGTAGTAAACTCAGCAATGGCAATTATTTCGCGTGTAGGTGTCTGCGCGTCAAGCGGAACAACTGCACAGCCAATTTGCGATGCGGCAAGGTAAGCGATGCACCATTCCGGTTGGTTTTCCGAGACTAAAACAACCCTATCACCTTTCTGTAGACCGCTCTTCCATAATTGGAACGATGCTTGGCGTGAACGTGCGTGGGTTTCTTTATATGTATATCGCTCCCATTCATCATCGTTTACCATTTGTAGGGCAATTTTATCGGGAATACGTTTTGCCTGAATCTCAATTAAATCCACAATTGTTTGTGGAGAGATACTGTCAATTGGGTTTGGTGCTGGAGCAGGGAACTCATCTGCTTTTTCATGGGAGGATGTTTTTTTTTGCTTTGGCGTATCCGATGTTTCGTCCTCAATTTTAAGGACATGGCGCTTAATACCCGGGATGTGAATTTTCTGGAAATACTGCTGCCAATGAATTTGTGAAACATCAAACCCGAAGTGCTGCTGCTCTTCAGGTGAAAGTGCTTCGTAAAGTCCCCGCATCTTGTCAGTTTCAAATTCAAAGTTCGTTCGGGTGTAAGGTGCGTAAATTCGGATGTAATGGAGTAATGCTTTAATACTGCTCTGCTTTACAATGAGTTTACGGCGGCGGCGTTTCGCTGATCGCGTTGGCAATAACGTCAGTGCTTGAATTGCCCGATCGAGGAGACGCATCTTACCTTCCACTTTCTTTTCGAATTGTTCCAAACTTGGATATTGCCACACAGGAACAGGAATCGGTTTCCCTTTTTCCATCATAGGATTTTCAGTGAAATACCCGTAAGTTGCATCAACAATGCCGCGAAAATATAACGGATTCTGCGTGCCCGTTGCAACATGATACACCTCAATCCCACCGCTTTTTGAAATAGCTTCGGCAGCGGCTAACATTGCATTCACTACAAAATCCACAGGTATAATATCTAAAATTATATCTGGGTTGGCAGGAAAATCGGGAATACGTCCCTTCGCGAACCCGACGATCAACGGTTCTGACATCCGATACTTGCCGAGCCATCCCGGATGCGGTTCGGCAATACTACTTTCAATAATCGATGGGCGAATAATGGCAGTAGGGAGACCGCCGCGCAACTCCATGATTACCTGTTCAGCAAGGAACTTCATGTAGGTATAAGTATCATTCCATCCCCGTGAATGGGCGTGTTTAAGTCCAGTTTCAACAAGGCGAGTTTCAAGCCATTCTGCTTTCGCTTCCTCAGTGAGTTCCTCAAGACTTTTTCGACTCTTACGTTTATCCACCTTTAATTGTTTTTGTGCAATCTGCTGAAAATGTCTGATCTGTTCTGGCGTATCAGCCTCATCGCGGATAGATTGGTTTAGTGTAAGCAGATAGCCGATTTCTTCTGATAACGTTGGTGGAATTTTCGTTCCATTTTTTTCGTTGTGTTGCTGTGCGTAGTCTTCGTAAGGTGGATGGAGCTCTTCTGGAACTTTTCCCGGTTTATCACCGCAGACGTAAGCTGTTGAAACATGGAGGAAAACAGCATTAGAACATCCTTTAGCGAACGTTACAACATGTTTGGCTGCGAGTGCATTACCTTTTAAGGACGCATCAAATGGTGGGTCAAACTGAACGAGTCCTGCGATATTAATAAATACATCTACCTCATTCTGAAGACGTTCATAGTCAGCATCGCTAAAGCCGAGGCGCTCATCTGTCAGTTCACCTTCAACAGCATCGATTTTCTCTTTGACCCACGCCTCAAACTGTCCACCGTGCAGCTGGCGTAACGCGTCAAAAACATCAGAAGTCAGTAGTTCTTTTTCAAAACGCTCTTGGGCAGAGGTGACTTTACCATTCGACTCAACACGGCTTCGGATAAGAAGATAGATTTTTTGAACATCTGGAAGGGAAGTTAAAATTTTGGCAACCATCGGTTGCCCAAGGAAGGCGGTTCCTCCTGTGATCAGTAGGACCTTCCCGCGAAAAAAATCGGTTATTGACATAATTTCCTTTTGTTTATTTGACTATTGTTCTTACCGACAGAACACTACAACGATCCTACCGGTTTTGTGCAAGTCGTGGTTAGTCACATCGCATGTAGATTTGAGGGTATTAAATTTAGATAGTTGTAGTGTAACATATTTGGAATTAAAAGTCAAGCGTATTGATTCCGTAGGAAATTTGCATCAAAGTTGCTTGACTGCTATAATGAGGATTGCTTGCTAAAAGAAATTAATCCAAGGCATAGGATGAGCAAGAATATGGAAATTTTTAACTATTTTTTACCACCACACATTGAATTTGGAGAAGGTGCAATCACAAACTTGGCTGAGCATGTCAAGGGTTTCGGTGGCAGAAGACCGCTTATTGTCAGTGATGTAGGTATCCGAAAGGTGGAGATATTGCGCCAAGCGACCACACCGTTAGAAGATGCTAATTTGCCTTATGCTACATACTTAGATATTGAACCGAATCCTACTGATATAAGCGTCGTGCAAGGTGTGGAGGTCTATCAGAAAGAAAATTGCGATGTCGTCATAGCTGTAGGCGGTGGCAGTGTGATGGATGCTGCGAAAGCCATCCGTCTCCTGACAACCCATAGACCACCACTGGAACCGTACTATGTAGACTCGGATAGGACAGAAAAGATTCGCGGCAATATGCCACCGCTGATATGTGTACCAACAACAGCAGGGACCGGTAGTGAAGTATCCCAAGGCGCAATCATTACGGATACTTCGTTACAGACAACTAACCGATGGCGAAAGCGTGCTATTATCACCCGCTTCAATATGTCGAATCTCGCGCTTCTTGACCCAGCATTGACTGTGGGAATGCCGCAAGCGTTGACCGCAGCAACTGGCATGGACGCTATTACACACGGCATTGAGGCTTATGTAGCGACAAAATATCACCCAATTTCAGAAGGCGTGGCTTTGCAGGCATTGAAAATATTAGGGGCAAATATCCGAACAGCATATCATCAGGGGGAGGATATTGACGCGAGAGGAAAAATGTTGTTAGGATCATGTATGGCAGCGTTCGCATTCCAGAAAGGGCTTGGGGCAGTTCATTCCATTGCCCATCAGTTATCAACAGACGCGCCTATCCCGCACGGTGTCGCTAATGCAATACTCCTTCCACCTGTGATGGAATTTAACCTACCCCATGTAATAGAGAAGTATGCAGATGTCGCTGATGCGTTGGGTGTTAACGTTGAAGGTATGTCTAAAGGGGAGGCAGCATGCGCTGCAATTGATGAAATCCGCGAATTGAACAAAGAATTTAATATGCCCGCAGGACTCGAAGATGCCGGATTAGACAGGGAAAAGCTTCCGAAACTCGCAGCCGATTCAATGCTTGACCACTGTCATAAATTCAATCCGAGGCAGTGTACAGAGCAGGATATGCTTTATTTGCTTGAGGCGGCTTTCTAATGTACTTCAACGCAAACCGCAAAATGGAATAATACCCAATTAACGGGATGTATCCTATTTTTAGACAGTAGGTTCGGTTTCCTAACCGCACCATAAGCGTCAATTTAAGAAAAATGTATCGGTTTTTTGGGTGCATTATTGGTTTGTGTCCTTCTGAATCTCGGATTAGGCGGATGACACCAAATCAACGGTATGAATGCGCGTGGCAGCATGCGCGTGTGGCATGCTGCATGATTCCCCGGATTTCGCGGATTATTCTATCCTGTGCAAAACGGACATCCTATAAACCTACCAATAACGGCGATCAGGATATTGCTAACACCTTTATCTGCCAATTTATGAAAACGATTTGTCATCACCATGTGTCCAATCCGCGAAATCCGATAAATCCGCGATAATCCGCGATTCAGACAGATCAGTGACAAAACTGGACACACCCCAATTGTTGGTATTTTCACAAAAAACTTGACATCTATTCCACTGCAGCATACAATCTTTCAAAAGTAAACGCGTTAATATCACTGGCATGCGATTTTAGGATAGAGGAGGACAGGAACATGGCAAAACTACGTGTGGGTGTTATAGGTTGTAGTGGCATCGGGACAATCCACGCATCCGGGTTAGTCGGTTTGCCGAACGTTGAATTAGCCGCAGGGTGCGATTTTGTGCAAGGCACACTGGATGCGTTCAAAGCAAAATATCAGGATAATTGGGATAACATCTCTCTTTACACAAACCATTAGACAGGAAACCATAATGAAACATAACAAAAAGTCGTTTCTGTATTTCTTAATTTTGGCACTTTTCCTGTTTTGTGGAATTACTGCGGCAAATGCCCAAAGTCCACAACAAATTGCCAAAAAAGCGTTAACTTCTACAGTGCTTTTGGTCATGGAAGATGCTAACGGTCAACCACTTTCACTTGGCAGCGGATTCTTCGTCCGCAGCGGTCAGGTCGCAACGAATCTTCATGTTGTTAAAGGTGCTTCGCGAGGTTACGCAAAACTGGTAGGTCAGAAAACGAAGTACGACATTGAAGGCATCACAGCAGTTGATGCTGAACGTGATCTGGTCATTCTAAAGATTTCAGTTCCCCGGGCACAAGCAATTTCGCTTGGTGATAGTGATCTGGTTCAAGTTGGCGCGCCTATTTACGCAGTAGGCAACCCACGAGGATTAGAAGGTACGTTCTCACAAGGTATCATCAGTAGTATCCGAAAGATTGGAACAGAGAAGATTCTCCAACTTACTGCCCCGATCTCTCCAGGGAGTAGCGGCGGCCCTGTGCTAAACAATATAGGACACGTTATCGGTGTTTCTGTGGCAACTTTCCGTAGCGGACAAAATCTTAATTTCGCGATTCCATCCAACTATCTTAAAAAATTGATGGTACAGATAGGCCCCGCGAAACCTTTGTTAAGAGCGAAACCTGCTGTATCAAAACGATCTCTCTTGGATGACTTCGGTGATCGAAGCGCAGCAGGAGTAACCGGGGGCAAGTTTACATGGTTTAGTGGCTTTTCGCTGGGTGCTTACTCATTTTCACTGCGTAACCAACTGCGCGAAAATGTGAGGAATATCTACTGTTTTGTAATTTTTTATGACACTCAAAGTGATCCGATTGATGTGGATATCGTGCATTTTCAGGGTCCGATACCTGCTGGATTAGCAAAGCGGGTAAGAAGTGATGTTGATAATAGCGTTCAAGAACTGACAACACGAGAAGGATCTAAGATTCCTCATACAAAGGTAGAGTTTAGAATCCTTGATTTTGAGATAATGGAATAATGTAGTTTAATAGGTGGTTGCAGTTACCACTATAATTTTAAAATTGGTATGATAAATGGTGATAAAATGGTATTTGACAAAGTTAGGTGAACGAGATATCTTAACGATAATTTGTACCTTCGCTGTTATCGGTATCATTGGATTGATTTATGATCTTTGTTTGCTCATAAAACGAAAAATTTTTGGAGAAAAATATCTTTCAAAGTATGAACAATGGATGCAAAGTTCTTCTGATGAAGAATGTTATCAACATTTACTACGTTGGTTACGCCGCAACTCAACTAGAATGATGGATGAAATGGGAGGAAATAGAATCATCAATTTCTATGATCAGTATTCTGTCAATCAAGGTATGTTAGAACGCTATATCGGTAAATTGGATTATCTTATTTCTAAAAAATTATGGCAACTAATTAACCCTTTTGTATGGTTGACGCGAACTGTACGTTTAATCCTTCTTGATATTCCTTTTTGGATGCTCCGTTCAGTTGGACTAATAAGTGTTAACCGTGCAAATAGAATTAGAAATCATTCCTTGTCAGACAAAATTATAGGGGTAATCACTCTTTTAGGATTCGTAGTTTCTCTTATTACTGACTGGGATTCTGTTGTGAAATTTTTCCGCCAAATTTTTAGATGGTTAGGTCTTATTAGCATTGATTAAATTTCTCTTGCTTTTCAAGATTTTAAGTATAGTAGACGTTATGTGGATAAACAGAACTAAGACCGGAACACACGCCTACCGCTACCGAACGAAAACCCAATATGCCTCACAGAAAGTGTGGTTACGAAACTCCCTTAAAGCTTTAGGTAAGTTCTTATCTGCGTTCTTCGTATTCTCGTCCAATCCATATTGTAGGCGGCAGTTTCTCTTGTTTCAACAAAGCATCCATCAAACCATGAATTTGTCCTAACCGTTCAAGTTGACCTTGTATTGTTTCTTGCTTACTTGCAAGCCAGCTTAATACTTGACTAACATGGTATACATTTTCAACAGGGGTAAACAATCCAGGAACTTCACCAATCGGTTCAACTTTTATAAAGCGCGCATTTCCACTTTGCCATATATTTTCTGCTACATCTGTTTGAATAGTTTGTGGTCCTGTGTTTCCATACTCTAATGTGCTACTGACAACAGACATACTTTCTGCCTTCTTAATACAAGCACAGTAAGTGCCAACAATATCAAATTTCTCTAACTCAAGTGGCCCTTTACCTAATCGGATACCTTCAAACCTATAGTATGGGAAGGTCACAGTCTGTGTATCTTCTTCTTTCTTATCCACGAAGAGTCTCGCTTGTGGATATTCAGGGGTGAGTATATCAGGAATTTCCTCCGCGGCTTTAGGTATACGATAAGCGTCATTAACTTCAACGTCGATTCCTGTCTTAGCAATATGGTAAGCCCTCACGGCAGTTGAACCTTGCCATTTATTAGCGACGGTTTTATTCAACCATTTAACAACTGATTTCCAATCAAGTTTCGTTTCGTACCACTTCTTGTATAGGCTTTCCTCCTTTGAAAACCTTCGGAATTGATATGCTAAGAACTCCTTAATTTCCTCGGTTTTAAATGATCGATTATGGTACCTTCTCAGTTCTCTACCTTGCATCTCGGTATCAGATTTCTCACGATACCAAGAAAGGTGGATCCGTACTGCGATACTTTTGTCCACCGAATTTAGACAATTGATCTGAAGTACAACAGGGTATCCATCGCCTGGATTGAATTCGTAATTAGGTAAAAGAAAGTTAATCCACATCCGAGCACCATATTTAGAAAGTCGCAATTCTGCTTTAAGAGAATGTGGATCCTCAACAAAGTCCTCCAATGCTGACAAAACAGTATTAATAACTTCATGATGTTCAACGAAGCCGTATTCCTTGGAAACCGCAGCGACTGGTATATACCCACTACTTTCAAGATGTGGTTTACGTGCAATGAGATCTAACTGATATTTCTCAAAGTTCTTCTGAAATCAGTGTTTATCAGTGTTTTCTTTGTATATGTTCATGAAAATGCTCGCTAAGGTCAGACAGCATGTGTCTTTGTCCAGAAAGTTCAAGTTGTATTTGATGAAATGTTTTACGCGTTGAACGGCTTACTTGTTGTATCAAGAGATAACTCAACACTTTTATACCTAAACCCGCATACGCACCTTGTCGGTTCTCTAAACTTATTTTTGAAAGTTTCAAATCTGTTTTTAGGTGCCGCCAAAATTGTTCTATACCGTGATGTTGAGACCATATACGGAGTATCTCAGCAGACCGCAAGGGTTTTCCAAACACCATCATTGTTCGGATTTTACCCATATCTAAAAAGAAGAGCAGCACGAGTGAACCGAATGTCCGACTTGTTGCGTGTGTGCGGAAATGAGGTTTAGGGCACCCCCATTTATTCGTCTTGAGTTGT
>PYJA01000115.1 GCA_003635185.1 Candidatus Poribacteria bacterium
CGTGTTGATGTGAGTTTCGCAAATCCCATCCGCATCGTCATCTCTTGCCCATTCACCATCACTATGACACACTATCGCATGGGAACGATCAATACCGTTATAGCCACGCCATCCATCTGTCCGGACAATAGCCAGGGGGAGCGTGAACTGATGCACGTGTGCGGAGAGGGTCGCACTATCAGTCCGATGTGCCACACGCAACCGGACGCGCTTGCTTTTGCGCCCTATTGTGCCGACTATAGGGGGACGATCATTCGCATAAGTGCCATGACCTCTCCGTTTATTCCCACGCCGACGCGGGGGATCCTCTGGGTCTTTATGCGGTTCGCCTTTTTCACCCGCATTTTGAAACATCTCATCTGTTTCTATCTCAGTGTCCGGCAAAGCATCCTCCGGTTGCAGCATCTGGGCAGCATCTTGAAGAACCCGCCTTATAGACAGCACCGTTGGAAAACTTATCCCGAGTTCACGTGAGAGTTGTGAGGAAGAAGCACCTTTGCAAAAACCGCGCAAAAGCAGAACAACTTGTGAAGGACGAAACTGCTTTTGAGCAAACACTGTCCCACTATATAAGTTATAGACACCATCACACACACGACAGCGATAAACTTGCAAACGACTTGTTTCTGTTTTCGGAATTTGCGTGCCTCCGTCACGCCCGCATCACAGTGTGGACAGTGTAACCCTTGTGGATGGAAATGATTTAGCAACCATTCCTCCGCGCGTTCATCATCTATTAAAGAAACTATTGGAAAATCCATAGACTATACTATAGCACAACGAAACTAAAAGCACAAACTTTTTACATGAGCGCAGGTCTTTTCTCCGAAGACCCACCTTGCAGTTCTTGAGCATCAAACTTTCCAGTTTGTGTGCTATGGCGCAAACTGGAAAGTTTGCGCTACAATAGGCTTTTATCAAACTCACGTTATACCTGATATATGGAAAATGCGAAATGCTACTAACGCTAATTCGAAAAGAGATGATGCATCATATTCTGAGCGTCCGTTTCGTCGCGCTCCTCGTGATGTGCCTCCTTCTCGTCCCGCTCACACTTTCTACCAATTACCGAAATTATCGCCAGAACTTAGTGGATTATCAAGAAGCCGTTAAACTCACAAACATTGAAGAAACCACAATGAGTCCAGGGATGCCACTGGATCCAGAACTGGAAGTTTCCAAACTCATCCTCAAACCGACCCCTTTGAGCATCTTCGCAAATGGGTTAGCAGATACATTGCCGAGTTATCTCGGTATGACCCGTAATGGGATTACACAAGGGGCACCCACCTTGGTTTCCTCTCTTTCCAATCTGTTAGGGCATCTTGATTTTCTATTTATAATCGGTACTGTTTTTAGTCTACTCGCGTTACTGTTTACGTTTGATGCCATTGCCGGGGAACGAGAAGCGGGCACCCTTCGGATCACCTTAGCTAATTCCCTGCCTCGCGACCTATTTCTATGGAGCAAATTGATTGGCGGATACGTGGTGTTTGTCGTTCCGTTCCTTGTATCCCTGCTATTCGGCTTACTGATGCTTGTCTGACAAGGATTCCCTCTCGGAGAACCTGAAATTTTTCCGAGAGTCCTCGGTTTAGTCCTCATCTCGTTGCTCTATATCGGTGTTTTTTTTTGCAATCGGCACAGTGATTTCCACCTACTTAGACAACTCTAAGACCGCACTCATCATTGCCTTTACTGTCTGGGTGTTTGCAGTGTTGATTACCCCACGTGTTGGGTTCCTCGCTGCCAAACTTATCGCACCAACACGCACTTCACAGAGTGTCTACATGGAAAAATCATCCATGCGGGGCGATTTCAACGCAGCACTCAAAGAAGAACAAAATAAAATGATCATGGAAATCCCTCCCAATGAGAAGGGACACATACACATAAGCGGGGAGATGTCTAAAAAAATTACTGAACGTATGAAACCCTTTGAAGCGGAATATCGATCGAAATTCCAGAACTATGCTAACAAATTGGATCGGGATTATAAACGTGAAACTGAACGGCAAGAACAGTTAGGACAGATGCTCTCTCGAATCACACCGACATCTTCCTTAATTTATATCACTACAAACCTGACACAGACCGGAAAGGGAAAAAGAAGCACCTATTTTCAAACGGGCGATCGCTATTATGAGATGCTCTATACAGATTTATTCAGTAAAATTATAGATTATACTGATAGCAGACAAAGCAGACCAGTCAAAATTACACAACCACCATCTTTGGAGACAATAACCTTAGGAGAAACGCTCCGTCAATCGATGGTAGATGTGTTGCTGCTCTGCTTCTTTGCGGTCGTGTTGACAACTGTGGCATTTCTGAAATTCTTCCGTTCCGATATCTGATACACAGAATTTGGATAGGGCTATTTAGTTTTAAGTATTATCAGTTGACGAGTGTTACTGATAGTTTCTTTCGTAGGTCGGGTAGAGCGAAGCGAAACCCGACAGAAAAGGGACGTGTTGGGTTTCGTCCCTCAACCCAACCTACGATAATATCAAATCATTAACGTATGTGATAAAATGCGTCAGAAATATGGAAAACTAAATAACCCTGAATATGGAGTTTGATAATTTCATTTTCGCAAAAACGTGCAAAAATGCATCCGAAAATGTGTATAAGTGTAAGATTAATCAAAATATCATCTTGAACAGATTCATACAGAAAACAACCTATGTTATTTACACTCATCCGCAGGGAACTACTTAACAATCTAATGACGTTTCGATTCGCTGCGGCAACCTTCATTATGTTGTTGCTTGTAGTTGCCAACACCTTTGTGCTTATCAATGATTATGAGAGTCGGTTAGCCAGCCATAATACCTCTGTCAATATGCATAAGCGACAACTACAAGAGACAAACACCTATTCGGCAGGTGAAATTCGCGTTGACCGTCCTCCGAATCCATTGAGTATTTTTAATGTAGGGTTTGATAAACAACTCGGAAACGAAGTTCGTATAACCCACGTATATGTCCCATCGCTATGGGATGCTGGCATGCACGGATCTTCTAATCCTTTTATGGAAATGTTTGCTTCAATGGATATTGTTTTTATCTTTGAGGTGATCCTGAGTTTATTGGCATTAATTTTCGCCTACGATGCACTCGCGGGAGAATATGAAAACGGCACATTGCGTTTAGTCTTAACGCATCCAGTCAGACGCGGTAAGATATTGGTTGCCAAATACATCAGTGCAATGCTCTGCCTAATTGTGCCGTTGTTGATGAGTTTGCTCCTTTCTTTGATTCTGCTAACGACATCCACTTCCATTTCTTTGAACACCGATGATTTTCTTCGTATCGGAGGAATCATCTTAACGTCTATTGTTTATCTCTCCGTATTCTATTTGATAGGTCTGTTAATTTCGGCGGTAACCCGTAGGACGAGTACAGCATTGATGTTGTCAATGTTTGTTTGGGGATTTTTGGTATTGGTTTATCCAAATATGATTCTTGCCGTGATACCCCAGCACGAGGCACCGCAAGAACGTAAGACATCCGCTTACGACAAAATTGAACAGATGTGGCAAGAATTCGACAAAGAACGTAAGCACTATCTTGCTACAGACGATTTTCCAGGGGAAGATTGGGGTTATGAACTCAAGGGATGGGGATCCCGTTCCTCTTATTTGGCGGGTAATCCTCACAACCTATTCTATAAATATCGTAGTATGATGAATTTTACCGGGTTTGGTGAGGAAGATGAATACAAGATGCCTCATGCACGGAAACATTTCCGCTACCTCGGTCCGAGGATTATTGATACCGCAGAAAAAACATGGCTCGTTCGAAAGCCCGCACTTGAGGACATCTATATTCAGCCTGCAAATAAAGAGAGAATCTGGTTGAAACTCTCACCCGTGGGACTATATGATGCCGCAACTAAAACTTGGGCAGGCACGGACGTGCGCGGTGTCAGAGATTTTTTCGACGCTGCAAGACAATATAGAAAACAGGTAATTGACTATTTCTACGATACAGATGTTTTTGGGTCTCGCCAGTGGTTCTCATCGGACAAAGGGGCTGCGGATTGGAGTGACCTACCACATTTTACCTATCAAAGAGTTGATAGCAACACAAATGCAAAGCGAGCACTGCCGGATATAGGTTTACTATTCATGATTAATCTCTTTCTTTTTGTTCTGATATTTATGATTTTCATCAAAAGTGAAGTGTAGAATAGTTATCATGCCATTTCTAAATGACGGTGTATCATTAACGTGAGTTTGATAAAAGCCTATTGTAGCATAAACTTTCCAGTTTGCGCCATAGCACACAAACTGGAAAGTTTGATGCTCAAGAACTGCAAGGTGGGTCTTCGGAGAAAAGACCTATTATTGAGCGGATGTCATTTATTATCAAACTGACGTTATCATTAACAAAACATGCGTTTGTAGTCGCGCAATTCATTGCGCCTCTTATATTCTTCACCTGAGTGTGCGATTCAAATCTCGTAATGAACAATATTTTTTAAAATGGTATCGGTTGTCAGTTAAGAGGTTATCGTTTAACAAACCTTTTTTAACCGAAAACTGAAAACTGAAAACCGAAAACTATTCTTCTGAAAACTGACAACCAATGTGGCATATTACAAAACGCGAAATCTACGACAACCTGAATAGCCTACGATTTACGCTTGCAACTGTGCTGCTGCTGGGCTTGATGTTGACCAACGCGATTGTGCATCTCCGTGAACACCCAGAACGGATACAGAACTATCACAATGCTGTTGCAGAACATCATAATCGCTTAAAGGCTGCTGCCGACGAAAGTTTATATAAACTCGCGCAAAAAGGACCTGGATATCTCCCCAAAAAGCCATCTCCGCTCCGTTTCTGTGCAGAGGGTGGTGAAACGTATTTATCTGAACGTGCACAAGGGGGGCACCACCGTTGGGGCACCGACACGCTCGAAAGTTTCTGGATATTAGCGTATCCATCAGCAACACCTAATCAGAGGAATGTTCGACCAGTCGTTACCAAAGTAGACTGGGGTTTTATAATAGGTTATGTTTTAAGTCTCGTCGCACTTCTGTTTACTTTCGATTCAATTTCAGGAGAACGCGAGCGTGGAACGCTCCGACTGACTTTGGCGAATTCAATTCCGCGTCATTCGGTCCTCATCGGCAAATTTTTGGGAGCATTGATAAGTATTAGCATTCCATTCACACTTTCGATATTGATAAACTTGTTGGTGATCTCTACTTCAAGTGATGTCCACCTCGGTACTGAGGCGTGGGGACGTTTAGGTATCATTTTCTCTATCGCGCTCTTGTATACTTGCCTTTTTCTTGCGTTGGGGCTGCTCGTGTCGGCGCGGGTACAACGGAGCGCAGTAAGTCTCGTGATACTTCTATTGGTTTGGATCGTCTTTGTAGTATTCATGCCGAGTACCCTCGCTTCGATTGCAGGTGGATCTCCATCATCAGGTCCTACGCTTGACTTCTGGGAAAGATCAGAAAAACTTGGTGATGAACTATCAAACGAATATGACTCTAAGCGATATAAAGAACCTGAGGATTCGACAAAGCGAATAGAATTGGATGGTGAGTTTGTCATCAAAGACGCTGAACAGCAAGAAAAGTTACACGTAGAACGCTTAAATCAGCGAATTGAACAGGTAAACAGAGCACGGGCCATAACCCGTTTTTCTCCAGTCACGATTGTGCAGCATCTACTTGAATCCTTTGCTGGAACAGGATTTGAGAGACATCTTCAATTCTTAGAGAATGTCCAAACCTATGCGCGAGAATTTCGAGCATTCATTGACGACACTGATAGAGCGGATCCAGATAGTCTTCATATCTCTGGTGTTCCTGCTGGTATGTCGCAGAAACCTGTCAGCCCAGAATCTGTTCCGAAGTTTGAAGATACACTGAATCTCAGCAAGGATTTCAATACTGCAACGACAGAATTGTTGTTATTGGTGCTGTTTGTTGTGGTACTACTATCGGGTGCCTATCTCGCGTTTGTACGTGTTGAAGTCTGATTGTGATGGAAAAACCGTTTTAGTCGGAGGCTACTTATCAATCTGATGATCTCCGTTGCGTTTCCGGAATCGCAGCAACTTGATGTTGCGGGCGAGATTCTGTAAAGTAAAACGAAGCGTTTTAAGATTTTTCCAACCTGTCACGGTGCTTACAGGTCTCTGTAGAACGTGAAAAGATGCAACTTTTATTGGCTTCATTTGTAGTATCAATTAATCTCGTGCGATTTTCTATTTTTACTATCTTTTCGTTCGTTGCAGACTCTATCTTGCAACACAACAAAAAATTGTTTGTTGAGAGGAATACTTGATGTTATCAACACTTATCCGTCGAGAACTTCTTGATAATCTGATGACGTTCCGATTTATAGCGACGGTTGTTATAATGTTGTTGCTTGTTGTTGCTAATACATTTGTGCTGATTAATGATTATGACCGGCGGTTAGAAGGTTACAATGCTGCTGTTAATTCAAATCATGAGCGAATGCAGGAAAGAACAACCTATTCGAGTGTAAGTTGGGATGTTGTCCGTTCACCAAATCTATTGAGTATATTCAATGTTGGTTTGGATAAACGGTTGAGTAACGAAATATTTGTACATCACGGTTTTGTGCCTACACTGTGGGATGGTCAGGTGCATGGATCAACGAATCCGCTTCTGAATCTCTTCTCATCGATAGATATTGTTTTTATTTTTCAGGTAGTTCTGAGTCTTATGGCACTTATTTTTGCCTACGATGCACTTGCGGGAGAACGTGAGCGCGGCACGTTGCGTCTTGTCCTGACGCATCCAGTGAGTCGTGCTAAAATCTTATTGGCGAAATACATTAGTGCAATGATGTGTTTGCTGGTACCACTTTTAATGAGTTTTCTCTTGGTTGTGATTTTGCTAACGACATCTCCTATTGTATCACTAAAGGTTGATGATTTTCTTCGTATCGGTGGAATTGTCTTGAGTTCAATCGCTTATCTGTCGGTATTTTATCTCATCGGTCTGTTGATTTCAGTAATCACCCGCAGAACAAGCACTGCTTTAATGCTTGCGATGTTTGTCTGGGGTTTTTTGGTGTTGGTATATCCGAATGTGATTCTTGTTGCGATTACGTCCGCGGAGCCTTCTCAAGAGCGTTTGGTACCTGCTTTTAATCAAATTGAACAGATATGGGAGGAATTCGACAGAGAACGTAAGGACTACCTTGCCAATGATCCTATTCCTGGAGAGGATCCACATCTTGGCGTGGCAGGAGGTTCAGGTTTCAATGAGATATGGCATAAAGCACAGTCAACACTTCTATACACCTATTTTGCTGTTTCATACGTAAATAAACTTGATGATGAATTCGAACCTCGGGTGCCGCATGTTCAGAACTATTACCGTACGATCGAACCGAAGACCATTGACGCTGCAGAGCGAGCGTGGCTCGTGCGAAAACAGGCACTTGAATCTGTTTTCTTTCGACCAGCGATAGTTGATCGCATCTTTTTGAGGTTCTCGCCAGTCGGCATGTATGACGCTGCGACGCAAGCGTGGGCAGGTACAGACCTGTTCGGACTTAGAGATTTTTACGAGGCGACGCGAAAGTACCGAAGGACTTTGATTGACTATCTTTATGACAAAAACGCATTTGGGGATAGAAAATGGTTTTCTTCTGACAAAGGGGCGGTGGATTGGAATAGTTTACCTCAGTTTTCTTTTCAGAGAAGTGATGTGCATGTAAATGCAAAGCGAGCACTACCGGATTTACTGCTGATGCTCATGATGAACTTAATTCTCTTTATGGTAATATTTTTGGTTTTCCAAAGGAGTGAAGTGTAGGATAGTTATCAGTTAAGAGGTTATCGTATAACAAACCTTTTTAACCGAAAACTGATAGCTAAAAACCGAAAACTATTCTTCTGATAACTGATAACCGATAACTGAAAGCTTATAACTGAGGACTGATATATGATTTGGCATATAACAAAACGCGAACTGTATGACAACCTTAACAGCCTCCGATTCGCACTTGCGACTGTGTTGCTTTTCGTTTTGATGTTGATTAATGCAGTTATCCATGTCCAAGAACATCCTGAGCGTATGCAAAAATATCACGATGCTACCACAGCATCTGTGAGTGCCTTAAGATCTCGGACGGATTTATTTAGCATTGCGCAAGAAGGACCAGGAAATCTTTACAAAAAGCCGTCTCCGCTCTATTTTTGTGCCGAAGGTGGTGACATCTTTTTGCCAGATTATGTTTACGGCATATCTAGGCTTCAGATCGCCAATAATTTAAGGGCTTTCTGGTCGTTGTATTATCCCGGAGCGTTTCCTAATGTATTCAATGTACGTCCAGATACAGTCAAAGTAGACTGGGGATTTGTAATCGGGTATGTTCTGAGTCTGATAACGATTCTGTTCACCTTTGATTCTATTTCCGGTGAGCGCGAACGCGGGACGCTACGATTGATGTTGTCGAATTCAGTGCCACGACACACTGTATTGATTGGTAAATTTTTAGGGGCATTAGTAAGTATTAGCGTTCCGTTTACTTTTGCGATATTGATGAATCTATCGGTAATTTCTGTATCCAGCGACGTTCATCTTGGTGCAGATGCATGGATACGTTTAATAATTATTTTCATTATTGCGATTTTGTACCTATGCCTGTTTATTGCGTTAGGTTTGTTAGTTTCGTCATCTGTGCAAAACAGTGTTACGAGCCTTGTGATACTTCTATTGACGTGGTGTGTTTTCGTCATTTTTATACCGAGCACCTTCGCTTCCATTGCAAGTGGGTTCTCAAGCCCGATGGCTTATGATGAATACTTCAAACGTCGAAACCAAAACATAAAAGAACTCAAGGAAGAATACGTTGCTCTTTTGCAAGAGACGCGCGGGTTGCCAAATAAAAAGATACAGATAGATAGTGAATATCTCGCCAAAGGCACTGAACAAGAGGAACGTTTGTCCCAAGAACAGTTAACTCAACAGATTGCCCAAATTCAACTGGCACGTTCCGTCACCCGTATCTCACCTGTTACGCTTTTCCAACATCTTCTTGAGGTTTTTGTCGGAACAGGGTTTGAACGGCACCAACAATTTTTAGATAACGTGCAGCGTTATGCACGCGAATATCGAGAATTCGTCACGGATATGGATAGAGCAGATCCAGATAGTCGTCATATTATTGGGGTTCGAGAAGGTATGTCACAAAAGCCAGTGAATCCGGAGTCAATTCCGGCATTTGAAGACGAAATTAGTCTCAGTCGTGATTTCAACGATGCAGCTATTGATTTGTTCTTGTTGCTTCTATTTTTCGTTGTTCTTGTATCGGGGACTTATCTTAGGTTCATTTCTGTTGAGGTCTAATCATGATAATGAAATCGTTATCGGTAAGGACTCTCAATAATTTGACAATCTTCACTACACAGTGACATTTCTGGTCCTACCGTTTTTGTTGAACTTTTCACAGAAAAATGTGTGTAACTTATTATGATGTCCGAAAACCGAATTTATGACAGGAATTCAGATTAGAAACTGTTAACCTATAAATCAAGGCATTAAAATATGCAACCTTACACCGTCAAAACGCGACTATGCAACATAAGCAATACTGCTTGAAGGTCCAGCATAGAAAGCAAGATTACGAGGAAAAACAAAATGTTAGAAACACGTGATTTAACGAAAGTCTATAATGAGAACGTTTTAGCTGTTAATAAATTAAACTTAAAAGTGGAAGATGGCGAAATCTACGTTGTGCTCGGCGCGAACGGTGCTGGTAAAAGTACGACTATATCCATGTTTCTCAACTTTATTGAACCCACAAGCGGTACTGCACTTGTCGGGGACATTGAGATTCCAAAGTTTCCACTGGAAGCGAAGAAACATCTCGCTTATGTCTCTGAGAACGTTGAACTCTATCGCAACTTTACAGCGCGCCAAAACTTGTCCTTTTTCGCAAAACTTGGCGGTCGAAAGAAAGTATCAAACGACGAATTGGATGAAACACTTGGCAGAGTTGGCTTAGCTGAGGAAGCGTTTACACGGCGCGTCAAAACTTTTTCTAAAGGCATGCGGCAACGTCTCGGCATCGCAATTGCCATTATGAAGGATGCACAAGCTGTCTTGCTCGATGAACCGACTTCAGGACTTGATCCGAAGGGTGGTGCCGATTTCTTAAACCTTTTACGCCAACTAAAAGAGGAAGGAAAAGCCATCTTTATGTCCACTCACGACATCTTCCGCGCGAAGGAAATCGCTGACAGGATAGGAATCCTCGTCCAAGGGAATCTTGAACGCGAATTAACGCGCGAAGAAATTCAAAGAGAGAATCTTGAAGAATTATATCTGCACTATGTCGCTGGATACGAACCTGAGGAAGAAGCGAATGAGTAAAACACAGTACATTTTCGGTTAAAATGTAGTACAATTATGTGACCTGAAGTTCTCTTATAGACGCTATTCCGACCTCTTGTGGGAGGCGTTTTCAACGCCGATAATTGACATACAAACCCTCTCGTAAGAGGTAATATTTGACGTTACAAGTTGAAATCAAGTGTAGGTTGGTAGAGCACAGTGAAACCCATAACAGTCAATTTAGCGGTTCGCCACTCCGGTAGGCGCGTTTTGTAAACGCGCCGTTTATGTCCATTTTCGGTATGGGCTCGGCGCGTTTACAAAACGCGCCTACCATTTACTTTTTAGCACGTAAAGTGCCTTAATTAATGCCGATGGGTTCCTTGCTGTTCTTCCAACCCACTTAAGCCAAACTTATATGAAAACATTTACCGATAGAGGAAAAGCCTTGCAAATTAAAATTCTTGTACTGGTTCACATCATCATGATGGGGATGTCGCTGCAAGTTGTGCTGGCAGCGGAACATGAAGAGACACCTCCGCCTGATGTTGAGACCCCAAAAACCAGAGATGAACAGAGCCGTCAAATCCTGATAGAAACTGCACGCTTAGAGATGGAATTGGCGGAAAACCTGATGAAAAAAAAACAGATTGAACTTGAGAACTTACGATCAATGATGGAAGAGGAAAACAACATCGTTACTGTCTCAGAAGTAAATAAAGCTGAGGAGGAATACGAAAGTGCAGCTTCGGAATATGAGAAATCAAAGCTCAATCTGCAACAAGTAGAACTTGATTCACTCAAGGATGCTTGGCATATCACGGTTGAAAGCACACGTCTATATGAATCGCGTGACGGTCGCGAAATGTTTTCTATTACGTTGCAGAATAGTTCGCTGCCTGTCAAATTGGTTGAGAGTTCCAAAGTTCTTGGACGAGACATTACCATCAGCGCGCAGATTGATGACATCTTTGTATCTATTAAAGAAAAGAATGGTTTTGGTTCTGGAGGTGCAATTATTGCGGAACCTTATGAACGCCGTATTGAAACACTCAAAGAGAACGAGTCTGTCACTTTAGAATTTGAGTTAATAAAAGAGGATGTACGCGATGTTGTCGTTCACTTAAACTATCTTGATACCCCAGATGAACGCCACATCCACCTAAAGCAGGAAGACCCGTATATCTCTGTTGTATCTGCAAGACGTTACAAAGAGGGTGATCGGAGACGCATGGAACTTGTGCTAACGTATGGTGCGGTGATGGATGAAACAGAGGAAACCAACGTTAATACAGCACAAGAGATCAACAATGTCTATGTTTCCATCAAAGATGACAGTGACGCTATTATCGGTTTTCCCTACGAGTACCGTATCCCGACACTAAAGGATGGACAAAAGAAGACACTCGATTTTGAACTGAGACGTAACGTGGACAGCCTCACAGTCAATCTCCGATACCTTGACAGAGAGTACCCCTATAAAATCCACCTTGAAGAAGATACACGCCATATCTCTATTTTGAGTGCGAAGAAATTTCGTGTTGATAATCAGATGATGGTGACAATTCAACTAAAAAACACTTCAACGACAGAAGCGATGCCGATCAATGCAACCCCTGAAGAAATCGCGGCAGCAAATGAGATTCGCTCTATTTATGTCTCTTTACTTGATGCTGTGGATAGCACAAATATCGTTAAACCGTATGAAGAAAAGATTGCGGTACTCGGCTACAACGAGACCGTGGAATTGACGTTCCAACTCCAAAAAGATGTGGATAGCCTCAAGGTATCAATGAAGTACCCTGAAATTCCTGAACCCGACACGCGCCTGATTTATCTCCAAAAAGAGTCCGCATTGGATGTGGTAAACGTCAGTTCGCTACGATTTTCGCAGGAAGGCAATTTAGGAAGTAGTGTCACCTACGATTTAACGTTGGACAGGTTGGCAGAGACCGAAAACACGTTCCAATTGCGTGTCATTAACTTATTGAATCGCTTATCCTTTGAATTCCAAGACCCGGATACAAAGTCACGACAGTCACAAGTCAAGTTTACGCAGGAACAATCAAAGCGAAATCTGTCATTAATTGTTTATTTACCGGAAGAATTAGATGCATCCTATCTTGATAATACACTTGAGTTCTATGTCGCCGTACTTGATGAAACAGAAGCGAACGAACTGGGGGGTGTCAACAACCGATTGGATTTGTCCACTGAGAAAATCACCAGTATCCAAGGCGGTGTTGAAAGGTTTGAACTGATTCCAAAAGGTGTCCCAGAAATTGAGGTTTTTGTTCAAAATGCATTTCAGACTATTAAAATTGGCGATCAGGTTAATATGATTGCGAAATTAAAAAACATCGGCACTCGTGATCTTGTTGATATCCGCATGCTTGTTGATGCTAATACGGATTGGAAATATACTGTTTCACCTGAAGTTATCAGTTCACTCAAACGAAACGAAGAAACGGAAATACAACTCACACTAAATCCACCAGCGGACATTACGGTAGGAGAGTATCAAGCAAAACTCAACGCGGAAGTGACGGTTGACAACCGCAAGTTTCAAGCACGCGACCGATCTATCACAGTACAAGTTGAATCAAAATCACAGATATCAGCGATAACAATTTTGGTCGGTGCGTTGATACTTCTGATGATCGGTATGGTTATTGTCACACTCCGAATTAGTCGGCGGTAGAAATAATTTATGGAGATTAAAATGAATAAAAGGTTGGCACCGTTGGCAATCCGTCTATTTTTTATTATCGCGTTGCTTGTAAGTCAAAACTCGTTATTCAAAGGAGTTGGTATTATATCGGCACAAGAACTCGTTTCACTTCAGCCAAAACGTGCAATAGAGCTTGCCTTGCAAAACAACGAGGCAGTGAAAAAAGCGAAAAAAGTGGTGAAACGCGCAAAAGCAAACCTTGGTGTTTCCAAAGCCGTGTACTTGCCTCAGGTAGGACTCACCAGTGGATATCAACGCCAAAAGTACGGCGATATTGATGAGAGAGACTATCTTACACGGGCACAGATAAGCGTACTTCTCGTCCAATTCGGTGAAATTCCGAAAGGACTCGACGCTGCACAAGAACAGGTGCGCAAAGCGGAAATTGAATATGAACGGGTGAGAAAAGAGACCGTTCACGCTGTTAGAAATCTTTGGCATGATATTACATTCACACAAGAGGAAATTAAGCAGCGGCGAGCGATTGAGGTGGAACTGCAGAAAAAACTGAAAAGTACAAAAATCAAGCACGCTAAAAAACGGATACCTTTTCTCAGTAGACTCAATACAGAGCTTGAATTGTCCGAACAGCAACTTGATCTTAACAAACTCCAACGACGGCTCGACGTGGAAATAGCGGAACTCATCCGTTTGACAGGACTTGATCCGTTGGCACAAGTTGTTCTCTCAGAATCTCTTCCTGATGATGATGTGACGTTAGAGGCTGCAGTTGAACTTTCCCTTGCCAATCGGCTTGACTTGCGCGACTTACAGGGTGATATTGTGCGTCAAGAACGCCTCGTTGTGGAGACAATGTGGAATCGGTTTCCTGAACTCTCTGCTGAAGCACGTTACAAAGATCTGCATCTACTATTGCAACAACATCAACAAAGCCAAACTTGGGATGCGAAGGCACTCTATGATCCGGCAATACTTGACCGAAAACGCGATCCAACAAGCATTTTTGAAACGGATCCGCGCACGCAAGGCGGATGGGAGCTACGCTTCAACATCAATATCCCGCTATACGACGGGAAAAAAGTAGCAAACCTCCGCTCTGTAGAACTGGCAGAACTGGAAAGGCTCCAATTGGAATACGTCGAAAAAACAAAACTCATCAAGGTTGCAGTTCGCCGTGATTACCGGGAAGTCGCAAATGCGAAAGAACGCATGGAAATTGAGCAGAAACGGGTAAAAATATTTCAGCAACAACTACGGGCAATAGAACAGGTGCTTGAAGAAGGCACTGTCGAAATACAAGGGTATCGCGGGGTGACTCTTAACGATGCTTTTCAGGCACAAGCACAATTCACGGAAGCACAACGGATTTATTACCAGGCACGCCGGGATTACGCAAAAGCAAAAGAAAAACTACGGGAAACGATGGCATGGGTAGAGTAATAAATACGTTTAATGTGAATGTCATACGCACATTCACCAAATGCAATTCATTGCGCGGCTATTTATAACCCAAGTTGCTACTCATAAGCACAATCTGTATGAAGATTAATTTATTAATTCGGTAATTTTCATTATGCATATTCGGAACATTTTAAGTGATCTTTAGTCCCGTAGGGACGATATGTTTATAGCAGCGCGGACGACCTCATTCCGTTAGTCCCGTAGGGACGATATGTATATATGCCAACAACATATTTTAGGCATATCGTCCCTACGGGACTGAAGAGAAGTTGTTCAACGTTTTCTATAAACATATCGTCCCTACGGGACTAAAGAAGGTATCAACTAACGATAAAAACTAACAAAACGCCAGTAATTGTGAAATAATATTTTACAAATAGTTATTTAGTACAACTCGTTACTATAATGCTTTTTTAAGATGTGGTTTCACACTTCTGTATTTAAAACTGAAAATTGAATAGTTCTGATAAGCACAATACGCAGGACTTACTTTTCCTATCTACGTTTCGCTTTTTTTAACTTCGGTATTCTGTGGGGCGTACTTTAAAAATTCCAAATCCTGTAGATATGGCTCAACTTCCTCCAATTGTGAACGAATTTCTTGCAAATCCCCAACCATCTGCTTTAAATTCGATTCAACTTGCTTGTAGTTTTGTTTTGAAGATTGTCTTGAGAAATACGATATTCCCTGCCATATACCTACAAACACAATAACGGCTATACCACTAATAACAACCGCCGTAATAGTAGACATAACAGCGGCGTTTTTGAGTAGCAAAAAGAGCATCACCCCAAGTAATGTCAGTATTAGAAACGGCATACCATCCCCTCCTTTTACTCACTCCCTTTAGCAATCTGGATAAGTTGTCTAACCTCTTTTTTGAGGGCGATTATTTCTTCCTGAATGTTGTTTACATGCTCCTGCAGTGCCTCTATCTCACGTTGAGATGCCCCCTTTTCCAAACCTGCTTCCTTTTTAGCGAAGGAGATACCCATCCAGACGATCCCAAGTATTCCAGCTACAATAATCAATGCGATTTCCATTTTAAATTCCTCCTATTTTGTTGTGTTGCAAGATAGAGTCTGCAAAACGTAAAAAGATAGTAAAAATAGAAAATTGCACGAGATTAATTGAAGGGTTCATAAATAGTCGATGTTGAATATGCGCTTAAAGGCAGTAGGCACGCGCCGTGTGCCTACTACTTTGCTTATGTATTAGTTTATCAGGACTTACGCATTCCCCCTTGATAAGGGGGGTTAGGGGGGTTAAAAAGTCGTTATTTTAATGATATTTCAGTGATTTAACCCCCTCAATCTCCCTTATCAAGGGGACTTTAAGAGAAAATGCGTAAGTCCTGAGTTTATATTAAAATGTGAAAAATATACGAGAAAAACCGAAACTAAATGGTTTACTCGGTAAGTAATTTGAGTATGCTATGTTTGAAATTCCTAACTTTCCAATTCCCCTGCCCCTCTCTTATCAAGGGGGAATGCGTAAGTCCTGTTATAAATATGCAGAATTATGCAACCGTTTTCCTGCTAAGTCGCGTCACAAGGGTTCAGTGTAACAAATTGAACCTATCCTTTCGGGAGGCACCTGATGAAAAAAAACGATATTGAACTAATCCGACAGATTCTTGATGGTGATGAAGACGCTTTCGCTGAACTTGTAACAAAATATCAAAAGCCGGTTCACGCGCTGGCATGGCGAAAAGTTGGGGATTTCCACATCGCCGAAGAGATTACACAGGATACCTTCCTGAAAGTGTATCAGAGACTTCACACCCTGAAAGATCCAAATCAATTTTCTGGGTGGCTCTATGTGATTGCGACGCGCCGATGCTACGCTTGGCTCCGCAAAAAACGGATACGGACACAACCGTTGGAGGACACAGAGATAACGATGGGACAAAAAGATGCTTATTCCCGACATGTCGTAGAACAACGCGCTCAAACCGCTGTTGAAGCACAACGCGAAGTGGTCAAGAGACTCCTCGCAAAGCTGAAAGAGAGCGAACGTACGGTGATGGCACTCCACTACCTCGGTGAGATGACAGTCGAAGAGATTAGCAAGTTTTTAGGAGTTTCTGCAGGAACAATTAAGAGCCGACTACAACGTGCGCGGAACCGGTTACAAAAGGAGGAAACGATGATAAGAGAAGCACTTGACCATTTCCAGCTTTCACCGAACCTAACCGAC
Source organism: Candidatus Poribacteria bacterium (assembly GCA_003635185.1). Taxonomy (GTDB): domain Bacteria; phylum Poribacteria; class WGA-4E; order WGA-4E; family WGA-3G; genus MSPOR6. The sequence continues at coordinate 16,692 of PYJA01000115.1, forward strand.
AACATTATGCAAGAGGTATCACGGCTGAAACCTGCACCTATCCCAACTGCCAGCAAACCACTTGTGCCGTGGGCAATTGCGGCTTCAAGTGCTATCTTAATAATGTTGATGCTTGGTATAGGTAGTCAACAATTACTCCGTTTTCAGCAGCCTTATACATTAGATGCACAGACTGAGATGACAGTTGAACTTGTTGACACGCCTATCGTGCTAAATCTTGACGTGAAACCGGATTTACGTCGTCAGATTGGAAATTCAAATGCCTTCGGTGAAAGCGATAACAATGGACAGAAACCCGATGAAATATTATTAGCCACCGCGCAGGCGGAAGGAGAAGATGTTTCAACTCCTAAACAGCAGTGGATTCAGTCTACTCCTCTTACAGGGAGCACCGTGAATAGTTTCCTCGCGACACCCGAAGGTGATCTCTATACTTATACTAAGGGTGAAATATACAAATTGCCTGCTAAGGCGGAAACGTGGCAACACATCTTTGACATTTGGACATTGCCACATTCCAGCATAGGAGCCCAACTCCTTATCGTGAAGTGGGAAGATACACTGTATTATACACAATCAAGTGAACTTTTCGCTTCAAAAGATGATGGCAAATCATGGGACTTACTTTACTCATGGGATAGCGAAAAATATTGGAATTCCATAGAATTAATTCTAACAAAACAAGCGTTTTACATGGCTTTTGAAAACGAAATTTTTCGTTCGGAAGATATAGGCAAAACTTGGAAGAGTATTAATGATGGATTGACAGGAATTAATGCTTTAGTCAATATCCAAAACACCCTTTTTGCTGGAACAAGTAATGGTCTTTACCGTTACAGCGATGACAGTTGGAAACGCTTGGAATTTCCAATGTCTGTTGGAGGAATTCAATCAGTTGCAGCAACTGAAGATAAGTTTTATGTTTTAGCAGGATTCAGTTGGGATGTTCTTGACCCTCGAAAAGTGTCCCGTGGACTGCAGCGTAGTTGGGGAATATTCCGATCAAGTGACCTTGGGAATTCGTGGGAAGATATATCTCCAACAAACGCTTGGGCAGTAAAAGATTTCATCGCTGGGGCTAAACTGATTGCTGTCGATGATACTCTCTTAGTAATGGAAAAAGGTATGGTACGCTCTATTGATGGCGGAAATACATGGATGCCGCCACAATTAGTGGGAACCTCACCTCAAATGGATAGTAAAAATCCTGCTGTGGTAATTAACACAGATACTATTTATGTCGGTAGTGACGATGGCCTCCATCGTTCCACTGATAGTGGCCAGTCATGGCACATCGTGAATTTCAGCCGAGAAAATCAAGCCGATAGCCTAATTCTCTATCAAGAATTCGATAAAAGACTAAACACTTCAGCAGCCCTCTACGGAATAGTTGATGGCAAGATTGTAAAAACTATAGACAGAGGTAAGTCTTGGGATTTCGTTCAAATGGGAAAACCAATAACAACACCCCATAATGACGAGCCGTCACACATCACCCAGATAGTTAAATCTGGTAGTGTTCTTCATGCCAAAGGTATAGATGATTCTGATGAGAAAACACTTATCTATAGCGTATCCGAAAGTGATAATACACTAAAGCCGATTGACAGTATACCTATTTTTAACTCCAGTGCGTTGTATCAATTATTATCTCAAAAAAGAGTGTTGCCATTCGAATTACAAGATAAACTAACTCTTGCACAGTTGCAAGAAAATTCGTCAGGGGCAATCCAATTTTTCAAACAGTTTGAGGTAGGCAATCTAAGATGGCTACCTCAACTTATCCAAGCAGGACTCCGCGGCCCCTTTACTGTTAGTGGTGACACGTTCTATATGGAGTACAACTTTAAACTCTTTAAATGGAGACACGGTGACACTGAATGGTCCGACACCGGTGTGGAAGAAACCGTTGAGTTGACTTCGGACATAGCGCGGAGAGACCTCAAACTTGCGGTATCAGGCAACACTGTCTACGTTGGCAAACGGGATGGACGGTTTGTTCAATCACTTGATGCCGGAAATAGTTGGAAAGATATTCCCGTGGACTTTATGTTTCTCACGCCCTTTAAAAATTTCAAAGAGATCTTGTTTGCTGGTTCCACGGTGTATGTAGCAACAGACGCAGGTGTCGCTACATCAGATAATGGAAAACATTGGCATGCTATAACAGACACAGCAGGCTCACACCTTATCATGGAACATTTGGCTATTGACGGTACAACGGTTTATGGCGTTACCGCGAAGACAGGTATCTATCGTTTGGAGAGCGGCACTTGGGAACAGGTCGTCTCAGAGATACCTGATAACATAACGTCTCTTGCTGTTGATGGGAACACGTTATACGTAGGCACACAAAGTAACGGTATGCTTCACTATTATCTTGAAAAAGAATAAATTTCGTTTTTATATTTTGCCTGGGCGGTGCTAAATACCGCCCTTTTCTTTTTTCTCTTCCCTTCCAAATTCTCTTTTTTGCAGAATTAAGCAACCGTTTTGTCCCTAACTTGCGTCACTATAGGTTGATATGTTATTAATCAAGTAATCACTTTTTGGAGACACCTGATGAAAAAAGATGATGTTGCACTTATTCACCGAATTCTTGCAGACGATGAAACCGCTTTCACTGAGTTGGTAAAAAAGTATCAGAAGCCGGTTCACGCGCTGGCATGGCGAAAAGTTGGGGATTTCCACATCGCTGAGGACATTACCCAAGACACTTTCCTGAAAGTGTATCAGAGACTCCATACGCTGAAAGATCCGAATCAGTTTTCTGGGTGGCTCTACGTGATTACGACAAACCTATGCAACACATGGCACCGCAAAAAACGGGTACGGACACAACCGTTGGAGGACGTAGAAACAACGATGACACCGAAAGATGCTTATTCACAACATGTCACAGCGGATCGCGCAACAACTGCTGCGGAGACACAACGTGAAGTGGTCAAAACGCTGCTCGCGAAATTAAAAGAAAGCGAACGCACGGTAATGACGCTTCACTACCTCGGAGAGATGACGGTTGAGGAGATTAGCCGATTTTTAGGTGTATCCGGAAGCACAATAAAAAGTCGTCTGAGACGTGCCAGACAACGTTTACAAAAGGAGGAAACGATGATTAGAGAAGCACTCGACCATTTCCAAATTTCACCTAACTTGACTGATAATATTATGCGAGAAGTCGCGCAACTTAAACCTACGCCTTCCGTCAGCAAACCGCTTGTGCCGTGGATAGCCGCTGCATCCAGTGTTGTTTTGATTGTGTTAATGCTTGGGTTAGGCAGCAAATACTTAGCGCGCTTTCAGCAACCTTATAGTTTAGATGCACAGACTGAAATGACTGTTGAACTCATTGACGCACCTATTGTGCTAAATGTTGACGCGAAGCCGGATGTACGTCGTGAATTTGGAAATCCAAATACACTTGGTAAAAACGATAATAGTGGTCAGAAACCTGATGAGATATTATTATCTGCTGCCCAGTCGAATGAAGAAGGCGTTTCTGCCCCTAAACAGCAGTGGATTCAGGAAAACAGTCCAGTAGGTTCAGGAGAATTGATGACGTTACTCCCTACACCCGAGGGAGAAATCTATATTGTATATGATGAAGGCTGGGAAGATATACTGTATAAACTACCAGTTGATGGAACTGAATGGCAACCTATATGTGATATTAGTTCACTACTACCAGATATTCCGTATGATGCAGTTTCTATGGTGAAGTGGAACGATACCCTCTATATTGTTGTATCTGTAGGAAGAAACGGAGAACGAAACGAACTTTTCGCTTCAATGGATGATGGAGAAACCTGGGATTCATTTGGTAGATGTCCAGCAGGTTGGGTTTTCGGATTTGAGGAGATGAATGACACGTTTTATCTTGCTCTTGAAAATGAGATTTTCGTATCTGAGGATATTGGAAAGACCTGGAATGTTGTTGACGAGGGATTGACAGGGGAAGTGAACACATTGGAGGTAATTCAAAACACGCTATTTGCTGCAACAACCACAGGTCTATATCACCTTGACGGTGGTAGTTGGCAACGTTTGCAATTTCCGGTACATGAAGCGAAAAAAATCGTTTCGTTTGTGGGAACTGAAAACAACCTATACGTACTAACACAATGGGATTGGGAAAATATTGGACCGCAGGACCGTACCTGGTGGCTTTTCCGATCAACTGATAAAGGACAGTCGTGGACAGATATTACACCAACAAACGCATTGCCCATTATGGGATCTGAACCCTTTAAAGATTTACCTGAGGCAACACTTGCAGCAGCGAAAAACACATTATTATTAATTGGGTGGAGTGGTGCTGCGGTAGTTCGCTCAATTAATAACGGCAACACATGGACACTTGAGAAAACCACCAATGTTTCCCTGATGCCTTATAGTGTTGACAAGGCAGTAGCGGTAGATGAAAACACATTATATTTACAAGGGGAATCTGGAATGTATCGCTCTATTGATGGAGGTATATCTTGGACAAGATTTAATCCAGAGATGAAAGGTGAAATTATCGACCTAATCTGTGTCAAAACAAGTAGAGAACACAACACATCTGGTTTCCTCTATGCAATGTGTGCTGGAGGGGGCGGAGGGATATACCCCGGACATATAGAAGTTAGATGGGTGTTTAAATCCAGTGATAAGGGAAAATCTTGGCATGTGGTGAATCCAGAAGTACAAACTCAAGAAGATATACCTTCTTTTACTCGGATAGCAGAGTCTGATGGCGTGCTATATGCAAAAGGTCGAGGACGTTCCAGCGATTCCCTCATGAGTCTGTATCGAATTTCTGAAGATCGCAATACATTAGTACCAATTAAAGGCATGCCAGTTTTTAGATCATCGTCACTATACAACCTACTGCATTATCAACAACCTGCTAAAGGATCAGATAAGTCCTACTTTGAACAGTTGCAAGAAAGTTCTGTAGGTGCAAACCAGTACTTTAAACAGTTGGCTCAAGTGAGTTCTTTACACGTAAGCTTTCGTCGATTATCCCAAGACCCTCTTTACGAATCTGGGTTAAGGGGCCCGTTTGCAGTCAGTGGCAATACGTTTTATTTGGAATACAACTTTAAACTCCTCCGATGGGAACCTGGTGATACTGAATGGTACAACACCGGACAAGAAGAAACCGTTAGATTGTCTCGTAAAATAATAGAAAGAGAGCTCAAACTTGCTGTTTCAGGGGATACTGTCTACGTCGGCAAACGGGATGGACACCTTGTCGTATCTTATGATAGAGGAAATAATCGGAGTTGGATCGATCTTACCGCAGCGCTGCCATTTCCTGTTGAAACTTTCAAAGAGATCGTATTTGCGGGTTCCACGGTGTATGTAGCAACAGATGCTGGTGTAACTGCGTCTGATAATGGAATAAAATGGCGTGCAATCACCGATGCAGAGGGAACGAATCTCGTTATGGAGCGCTTGGCTGCTGATGGCACAACGGTTTATGGTGTTACCAAAGGGACAGGTATCTATCGTTTGGAGAGCGGTGTATGGGAAAAGATTATTTCAGAGATTCCGGATGGCGTAACTTCTCTTACTGTTGATGGGAACACGTTATACGTAGGTACACAAAACAACGGTATGCTTCATTTTCTTCTTGAAGAATAACATAACTTATGTGATTGCACCGGATGCATCTCATCTCTCCCTTCTCTAAATATTCCACCCTAAATGTTGTAATCTCTAACAACATAAGGGCAAAAATAAAAGTTTTGCCCCTGTTGCTTCTATAAGTTCTTGAGTTCGCTTTGTTTTGTGAAAACTCACCTTGTCCATTATGACAAGGTGATCTGCATTATAGTGGATTCACAATTAACTTTACATCTGAGTTATCCGAGGGAACTCCGATTCCCGACGACTAATAGGTTGAGTCGTGATTCGGAGATCACTCGGACAAAAGAAGTGTCCAATTATTTTTCTAATTCACTATAATAACGAGTTGTGCTAAATAACTTATTGTAAAATATTATTTCACATAAGACAATCTTTTTGTCCGTGTTTCCTATTGGTTGATATGCTCTTCAGTCCCGTAGGGACGATATGTTTATAGAAGGACGGCAATAACCCCTCTTTAGTCCCGTAGGGACGATATGTTTATATGACAATACGTAATATCTGTGAAAACCACAAAAACAATTAGTTAACTGGCACAAGTCGTTATAATAGAAATGGTACAGGTAGGGTCAATTTCTCAACGCTACTGTTACTGCGCGGGAAGATGGTGAACCCCAACCCGGAACAACAATGCTCCATCTTCCCGCAGGGCCACCAGCGACCATAAGCAGCAGGTCTGTTTCCGAATATCGCTTCGTCGTTTCTGCTATGTAGCGTCGTACGTCTACTTTGCAAAAGCCGTCCGCTGAAATTGTCTTTGCATGTTCAATTCCTATGACGATAAGCGTTTCACCGCTGCTGTTGCCGGGAGCAGAAATATTCTGACAGATAGTATCAAGGATTCCTTCTGCTGTATTACTGCCGTGATCATTAACACTCTGTGGCCCCGCACCGGCAAAGACGGTCACAGTACTCTTGTCTGCCTCAAAACCCCGCTCAACATGTAATGGTTCCCAAGGACTATCCTCCTCTTTTTCAGCAATACAACATGTAAACTTGCCGATATGCCCAAACGCAGCGCGGTCTAATTCGCCTGGCAGTGCGCCACCAATATTCGTACAGATAAGTCGTACTGCTCTGCCGATAGTTGCATTTGCACGCCACCCCTGCCCAAAAAGATTGAAGCCATCATTAATGTCTAACGTTTTCCTGATAGGGCCATTTACCACCAACATAGGAGCAACATGTGAAGTAGTGACCTGAACACCATGTAAATTAAATTCTTCAGCTGCCATTGCTTCCACTGCAGCCAGAACAACCGGTAGATATGTCGGTAGACAACCTGCCATAACTGCGTTAATTGCAATTCTTTCAACTGTTGCCCTCCCCCATTTAGGCGGAATCGATGCAATTAATTCCTCAGATGCGCGTTCCGTACCGCTAAGCATGCTTTCAACACGTTCTGATGTCGGTGGAACAACCGGAAGACCATCAGTCCATCCGTTCTCATAGCAAGCCTCAATTGGATCACCTGTCTCGTCAATAAAAACCTGTTTAGCGTGCCATTCTTGTGCCATGTTTGTCTCCTTAAAGATGAGATTGATATGTTGTCTTAGACATGTTATTATGTTAACATAGACTTTTTGGTTTGGCAAGAAACTATCTGCCACAGAATAACGCGTAGGTGAGATTTCACTGTTGATTAAAATTCGTATTGAAATAGAAAACGAATATTCAATTGAATCGAATAGCACCATTATAGTGGAAACCATAATTACTTGCACACAATTGTAGAGCAAACTTTTAGTTTGCATAGGACGATGCACAAACTGGCAGTTTATGCTACGGCACAGTTCAATAAGGTGGTTTGAGTTCCACGGGCCAAAAGTGTGCATATATTTTGTATTTCACTATAAGTGGGGAAATGTGTTAGAACAAAACGCCACATCACGACATCACAATAACGAATCTACTATAGTAACGACACCCCTTAAACCGATGGGATTTGGAGAAATTTTGGACACAGTATTTAGTCTCTATCGGAAACATTTCTCGTTATTTTTGGGACTTGTCGCATTTTCGGTTTTTGGGGAACTGGCATTACATCTTTTTACGGATTTTTCTGATTTCTTCTTTTTCCGTTACCTTCTATTGGGAATAGGAATGGTCATATTTGCAGTTACCTTCTCCACTATAGGTGTAGGTGGGATAGTCATCGGAACTGGTGCAACCTATCTGGGTGAGGAGATTACAATTCGCTCAATTTTCCAGAGAACGATTCAGCGGTTTTGGCAATTGTTAGGTTCAACAATTCTTTGGTGGTTAGTTGTTGGCGGTTTGGCACTTACGCTCATTGGAATTCCATTTGCAATCTATTTTGCAGTGCGTTGGGGACTATTCCTCGGACCAGTCATGTTTGAAAAACCTGCAGCCAGCAATGCGCTAAGGCGCAGTAGCGAACTTGTCAAGGGGGCATGGTGGCAGATGTTTGGCATGTTACTCGCGATCTTTTTGTTTAGTACACTTGTTCATATGATATTAGAAATATCTATCGGATTCATACTAATTTTAACAGATCTTGGTGGTGAAATTGGCTTTATTGATATTCTTGAATGGGGGTTATTCTCGGAACCTTTTGAGAACAGCACGCCGTTTTTTTCTGCGGTTTTGCTTGCTATACACCTCTGTGTTTCTGCGGTTTCATTTCCGATTTGGATTATCGGTATTTCCCTTCTTTATTTCAACCAACGTATTTGGAAAGAGGGTTTTGATATTGAGATGCAAGTACGGGATACATAATGTCGTTGAACGTGTCTTATTTGATCTATAGTAAACTTTAGAATTAATTGAACATTATGAGCAGTTCGGTCAGAAAACCGAAACGAACGCAGACGCTGTCCCATAACCTGTTAGGGTGTGTTCCGTTTCTGCACAACCTAATAGGTTATGGGACAAAATATCCCTTTAATTCTAAATGTCACCATATAAGTAACATAAACGTGAACTCGGTCCAAGTCTTTGTAGCGCAAACTGTTAGTTTGCGTTTTCATAGGCACAATCTAACAGATTGTGCTACAAAATTCTAAAATTCACAGGAGAAAAATGAAATCTATAACGTTTCACGGAATTATCGCTGCCAGAAAAGTAGTGTCCCGCTTTTTTAAATCGACACCTTTAACACACTATCCTGAATTATCAGAAAAACTCGGCTTTCAGGCATATATCAAACATGAAAACCATCTACCAACAGGTAGCTTCAAGGTGCGCGGCGGCATTAATTTCATGTCTAATCTACCGACAGAACAGAAAAAACAGGGTGTCGTTACGGCAACGCGTGGCAACCACGGACAATCTATTGCTTATGCTGCAGCACAATTCGGCGTAAAAGCAACTATTGTTGTGCCACATGGGAACAACCCAGAGAAAAACAGCGCAATGCAAGCATTCGGCGCGGAACTCATTGAACACGGTAACGATTTTGACGAGGCGCGTGAATTGTGTGACACGCTCCAAACAGAACGCGGTTTATACTATGTGCACCCATGTATGGAACCAGCACTTATTCATGGTGTAGGCACATATTCGCTTGAGATTTTTGAAAGTCTTCCCAATGTACACACAATTATTGTCCCGATTGGGGGCGGTAGCGGTGTCTGCGGAGCGATTACCGTCGCCAAGGCTATCAATCCAAATGTTAAAATCATCGGAGTACAAGCGGAAAACGCACCTGCAATTTACCGTTCATGGAAAGCAGGAGAACACATAGAGACTGATTCTTGCAGGACAATTGCCGATGGTCTCGCAACGCGAGTTCCATTTCCAACTCCGTTCTCCATCATTAAAGAGGGCATTCACGACATTGTTACGGTCAGCGAAGAAGAAATAAGATCGGGTATCCGATCAGCATTACGATGGACGCATAATTTAGCGGAAGGCGCAGGTGCAGCAGCACTCGCAGCTGCATTCAAACGTGCGGATACGTTGGCTGGACAGAACATAGTCATAGTAATGAGCGGCGGCAACTTAGATATGGAAACGCTCAAAGAAGTATTAACCGATTCCTAATCGTGCCAATTGTGAATCACGTAAACAGGGGCGGAGTTTTCAGTTAATTGAAGTTCCGCCCATTCTGCACCATCAACAAATTCGTTCCGCAGCGCGTTTGTCAAGTCCGGATGGATATGTAGAGATGTGAGGTCCCAACGTAAGTTTTGGCTGCTTTGGACTACGACATTAGCTTCCTCCGCGACGAGAGAAACACGCTGCAAACCGCTGTTTTTCCTGACTAACCGCAATCCTGATAATACATAGTGGATAGTTTGCAATGGGTCTCGCATTTCAACTTTGTAGTCAACATGCTTATCGTTGACGAGGTAGTGGCCAAAACGCATCAGTTTCAAATTTCCGAGAAAATGATCCGTTTCATATTCTGCTGGACGTGGTAATCCACCATATAGGACAATATGTCGGCAGTTGTCCGTGTCCACAGCATATTTAACGGCTAATTGTCCATCAGTCCAATCCTTGTCCGTTTGTCCAACCCATTCATCAATTATCTGTTTCGCTTTTATTCTTGTGTCGTTTACAGAATCAAGGTCCCCGATTAGGATATCTGGAATAAAATGAATGTCATTCATTTTATTCAATTCATCAAAAATGTTTATCCCACCGTCCGCGCAGATAATAGTAGCACCTTTTTTCATTCCTGTCTCAATTTCTTGTTGGTAGAAATCGAGATTTCTAAAATCGTAGTAACCGTTGAGAAAGATGAGTGCAAGTTTCATTTTAACTTAGTGCCAGATTATAAGAAGGAAGCAAGCGGTTAGGATGATACGCGAGTTTCACCCGTTTTAGATTCTCTAATCCAGAATCATCCATTGCGTTAATCCATCTGTACGATGCCATTAACTCCTTACAGAATTCACGATAGATAAACTGGGCGAGCCCCTTTATGTTTAGGGCTGATATTTCAAATAGCACACAAAACATTTCACTGTTCAATTCATATCCGAAGGTATAAGCGCGTAGTTCACCATCAATACGAACAACCCTGCCAACAAATTCTAATCCTCTGGCATTTGTTATACCAACCCGATGTGCAGATTGCGAATCGTCCAGCATTGCTTGATAGATCGGGTCATCATATTTCTCGGCGCGTGATTTTCGCCATCTCCTGTATAGCTGAAAGCAAGCATCTCGATCAGTTGGTTGATACGGTTCACATTTTATAGAGGGGTATCGTGCTGTAAAAGTGTTGTAAGCATGCCTTTGCTGTTTGTAACGATTTCCCCGCAGATCACTCAGATCCGCTGTCCTATAGATATATTCAGTTTCCTTTAGGATAGCGTCAAAACCTGCATTTTTGAAAACAGGAAGTAGCTCTTCTGGAGCATTTTCAATACGAGCAATCTGAGGATTCTGATTTGATTTAAGCATGAATTGAAACGCATCGTGAACCGTTTTTAAATATGAACGGTTGCCAACAACACACGGCATCGGCAAAATCGGCATAAAATAGTCATCTCCCTGCTTCGCAAAGATACAGAAATGGTCATGTAGCAATGCCCAGTAGAACTGAAAATGATTTCGCCATACATAAATCGGTGCAAACGCATAACTCGATAAGTGGAGGCACATCTGAGACGTGTACGTCTCAAAAACAGGTTTCTCAGCAAGAGTTAGGGGATGGAGTTGCATGTGTCAAGTTTTGATTGAGTGTATGAAAAGCCTTCACTGTCCTTTGATAATCGCCAATGAGACTCCAATTTGCAGCAAGTTGTTCTCTCACTGCCTCCGATTCAACGTAACCGATAACATGCTGCAGATGTTGCTGAAAAGACTCCGTTTCAAAATGTGTTTCACTAAACGGGCAGAGCATATCTACACCTAACACTACACTGCTCCTGTCCTCACTGAACATCAAAGCAAAAGGATAGAGTTGACAATCAAGTGGACGATTGGCATAGATAGTACATCTACTGGTACCTGGTTCAAAGAACGGACAGACGTAAAAATCCTTATACGGTTTTAGCTTAATCTGTGAGCTTTTTGCATCTGCTTGTGGTTGGAATAAAGCAGCGTTTGCCCCGTGAGAAATTGCATGCTGTTTCTCTGCTTCAGTAAAAATTGGCGAGAGAGGACTATCTAACTCTAAAAAACGGCAGCAAACGTCGCAGGAGAAACATACTTCACTCGGAATGATCTGGTAGAGTTTTGAGATGGACATGTCGTGCCTTATGCCAAAGATTCTGTCCCGCAAACTGTTAGTCTGTGGCCTCACAGGCACAATCTAAATGAAGACTAAGAAAATAAATCGGCCCTGTGGCAAGGTTCGGAAACCTTGCCAGCAGTGGGATATCCGCGCCTCACGCGGACAAAAAAGACCGAATTAATAAATTAATCTTCGGACAGATTGTGCTACTGTGTGGCAACTTGGGTTAAAATAACTTAGACATTACAGATTCTTCACGCGGATCGGCATCAGTCTTTTCGGCAGTTACATATCCATAAATTTCAATTTCACTAATTTTAGCTGAGGCAATGCGCTTAGGAGGACCACCGGTCCCGGCTGGAGCCCCTCACGAAGAGCCACTTGAAATAGAACAGATTTGTGCTGCGAGATCAACTTCGTTCCGTGTAAAAGAAGCATCGTCTTTCGTTCCTAAAACGACAAGACGGATACTGTCTGTAGGAAATGAGTCAAAAACCGGGATGACAATCTTGCCGGTTTTGGTACTTTGTACCTTTCTTATCAGCTGCCAATCTGTCCCTGAAATTGGACTACCGCCTTTATCGGCATAAAGGTTAAACTTCTTAATATTATCCGAGTGAATGACGACTTTTCGGATAACCTTCTTTTCTGGTAATGTTATGACAACTTCAGGTAAGGGGGTTTTGCCTGTGCGACTAACCGCTCCATCGGTTGGTTTTGTTTTTCCTACGGTACTGATATCCCCGTCAATCATTTGTGGAATAGTTGATTGAGAACCATCAAGTAGCGCGTAGTTTTCGCTCCATTCTTGTTCTAAGAGCAAAGCAGTACAACCTGTCATAATCACTACAAAACAGACAAGTGAAAGGGAAAGAACACACTTGTAAATCATTTTGTAACTCCTTATTGCGCGCAAATTCAATTTAGTTGTTCTTCTGCTAAATTTCATATATTTAGCTTTAATTACTATTTTAACAGATTTTTTGGCTCATGTCAAGAATAAATGTGTTGGACAAGTTTTGATATAGAACTCGTAGCGAGTACGAGCTAAGAATCGTTAAAAATCAGGCGAAAGTTTATCATTGAATACCTGTCCGTAAAACATAGAGGATATAGTTGAATATCTTATAGAAAGAGCGTTTAGGTTTCGGTCCTTTCACGCGTTTCTTTAGATGGAAGTTGATATAACGATTAAAATCCTTGCGGAAAACCTGCTTCGGAATACCTTTGTATCTCGGGGCCTTTTGAGTTGCGTCTATCCCATAATAAAACCTCTAATAAAGTAAATGTAGATGTCCAATGGAAAGAAAGGGATATAAACTATCTCCTTTTCTTGCCCTATTGGACCACATCCTTATGTTTTACACAATATGAGTTCATAACCAAATTGAATATTTTCTGCCTACAATTCGCAATTTGTGGTATACTAACAACGAATTTCTGATTATAAGGAGGAACAGCAATATGAATGAATCTGAAAGAAAGTGGGATGGAACAATTACACGGTATCCTGACCCTGCAATTGAAGTAATTGACTCCCGGTTTGCAAGATACAAAATCGGCAATTCTGTTGTTGAACGGTTATGGACAGGCGCGCGCTGGTCTGAGGGTCCCGTCTGGTTTGGAGATGGTGGATACCTCCTCTGGAGCGATATTCCAAATAATCGTATCCTGAAATGGGAAGAGGCAACGGGTAAAGTGAGCGTATATCGCAAGCCATCTAACTATAGTAATGGGCATACCAGAGATAGACAAGGCAGACTTATCAGTTGTGAACACGGTACGCGTCGCGTAACACGAACGGAGTATGACGGAACAGTTACTGTGCTAATGGATAAATTTGAGGGAAAACAACTCAACGCACCAAACGATGTGGCTGTTCATACCGATGGACATATTTGGTTTACCGACCCGGGATATGGGATTATGCTCAATTACGAAGGGCATATTGCAGAATTTGAATTGCCTACTTCAGTTTATCGCCTTGACCCGGATACTGGAGAAGCCACAGTTGTTACAGATGAACTCGAAAAACCGAATGGGATATGCTTTTCACCTGACTATGAAAAGCTATATGTTGTGGATACGGGGGTTACGCACAAAGAAGGGACACCGAGATACATTTATGTTTTTGATGTTGTAAACGGTGTGTATTTAGATAACAAACGGGCTTTCTGTGATATGACACCCGGGATTGCTGATGGTATCCGATGTGATATTGACGGTAACCTATGGGCAAGTGCTGGATGGGTGGGCGATAGTTATGATGGGGTTCATGTTTTTGCGCCAGATAGCACGCTTATCGGAAAGATTCACCTTCCAGAAATTTGTGCCAATCTTTGCTTCGGCGGCGTAAAACGAAATAGACTCTTTATGACAGGTAGTCAATCACTTTACTCAGTGTATGTAGAAGCACAAGGGCTGCCGTTATTCTAAATCAGTAAGTTAGAGTGTGAATTACGCCTGTGGCGCATCGTAAGAGAAGGTCTGGATTACATCGTTCATCAGAAGTCGCTGTGCAATAGACTCAATTATTTCTGCATTCAAAGTGCCGCTGATCCAGAACTTTTGTCCGGTGCGCACAGTCTTTACTCCCTCAATTCCCAGGTCTTTGATACCTTTGACCGCACTATCCCCGACTGCGTCAGTAACGCCGGGTTTGAATTGTACTTCAACCGTCCAATCGTTTGTATTTTTATTATCAGTGTCAAAGGTAAAGACCTGTGTGATCGGATCAGCGAGCAGTTCTGTTCCGATCCGTTCAATAGATCGCGAGTCAAGGCTGCCTTCAATCCAATAAACAGTGGTTGTCTTTACAGATTCCACGCCACTGATACCGAGGTCAGCAATATCTTCAAGAATGCCGTGTCCGATGGTGTCAGGCACTTCAGGTTTATAGAAAACTTCGATTTTCCAAATTTTCATAGGCAGTCAAAATCGTTTTTAGGAATTCTCACTATTCATTTTTGCAACCTTTATCATTATAACTATTCTATCATATATTCCAATTTTACGTAACCCGTGTGTTTGGTCTAATAGGGTTATTTAGTTTTCGGTTTTTCGGACGAATTTTTTACACCTGCTATATACCCCAGGCCGGTAGGTGCGGTTTCTAACCGCACCGGATTTGGATCAAAAACCCTCACAGCGACTTGCCTTGTTCGATGCGGCAGAATACGCGTATGGTATTCTGCATTGGTTAGAAACCGCACCTACCGGCCTGGGACATTAACTTTGAGTAAACCTCAATAACGGAAAACTCTTAAAACTAAATAACCCTGTTGGTCTAATAATACCCAAGTTGCTACCTAAAAGGTAATGGTAGCACCTGGGTTATTAAATATGTCCCATTTTGTGCAGATCTTTTTGGATATTTTATAGGTAACCTTGTCAGTACAGTATTTTCAGATTGGCACGGAATTTGCTCAACTTTTTTAGTAGTAACTTGAGTTCTATGTCAACGTGTAGTTTGGACTACTTCCACCAGAAAATTATAGGTGGCAACCTGGATTAATATTGTATACTTACATCAACATCTCCATCAATAAGATTTCACTGTGAAAATCCTTTCAAAGTACAGCTATTCTCAAGGAGATCGACACATGTTTAAACTTGAAAAACAACGACTATTTGTATTTTTTGTGTTTTTTATACTCCATACTTTGTGGTTTGCGTCTTTTACAATCGCTCAAGACGAAGTGGCCAATGAAAAAATCATTGAACGCTACAAACTAATGTTGTATCAGAAACCAAAAGAAGGTAGAACATTTGATAGACTATACCTGCTTTACCTCGAAAATGCGGGGTTAGCTGAGATGGTTAAATATTATAAGGAAGAGGTCCGAACTAAACCGGATGATCCAGATGTACACCTTATTCTTGGACATATCTACAAACGGTTTGGAAAAGATATAGAGGCTGTTGAAACGTATCAGCGCGCTGTTGAACTTGCACCGAACGATTATTACACCCATTTTGCTTTAGGACAGATGTATACTACTTTACGTCAGGACAAGAAAGCGATCACAGAATTGACGCAAGCTGCAGCCTTATTAGAACAAGTACAAACTGCCCCTCCAGAAGAGTTGATAGGGATTTATAAAGTACTTGGACAGGCTTATTTTCGTCAAGACAAGGTGGACGATGCGATTCAAGCATGGGGGAAAATATCTGAACTTAATCCACAGAACATTTTCGCACGTATTGAACTCGCTGCCCTTTACCGCGAAAAGGGACTTTACCTACAAGCGGTAGCTGAACATCAATCGATAATTGAAATAAAAAAAGATGATCCATATCGTGTGTGCCTCAGCCATCGGAAAATAGGTAATATTCAGGTAGAAAAAGGTGATCTTCAGGAAGCAATACAAAGTTATGATGCCGCACTTGCATTGACTACGCAAGGAAACTGGCTGCGCAAAGACCTTCAAAATCGGATTATCGCTATTTACGCTAACAATGCAAACTGGAAAGACCTGATCTCATACTATCAAGAAAAACTTAAAGCAACACCAAAAGAGCCAGCGTTACACGGATTACTTGCTGCGGCATATATTGAAAATCAGCAGTTAGAGGAAGGTATTGCTGCATATCGAAAAGGGTTAGAACTCGCTCCAACAGACATCAATTTAAGATTAAATCTTATCACCACACTTCGTAATGCCGATAAATTTAAGGAGGCAGTGGTAGAATACGAAATACTAAGTGAGCAACAACCCGATAATTTTGGTTCTTACCGTGAACTTGGTAAGTTATATATAGTATTGGAAAACGAAGATAAAGCAAGAACCACTTACCAGAAAATGATTGACTATGATCCGGAGAATGCAAGCACATACATCACTCTCGCTGAGATTTACACCAGTCATAAATGGAATAACGAGGCTGCCGCTGCGTATGAAAAGGCGATCTCGCTTGCACCTGACAATCTGGATTATATTCGGTATTTCGGCGAATTCTATTTCCGTCAAGGAAACCACGAGAAAGCTGTTGAAACATGGAATCGGATGGTTGCAGATGACAAAGGCATTGCTGAAAATTATGACCAGTTGGCACGACTGCTCAGTTCTAAAAGGTTACACACTGAGGCTATCAATGCCAGTCGAAAAGCAGCAGAATTGATGCCGGATGCCTACCGCTATCGTGAAGCATTGGCGAAAAGGTTGATGGAAAACAATGCCTATGATGAAGCATTAGCAGAATATACAGAAGCCGCAAAGCTCGCTCCCAACGAATTTTTTGTAGAACAGATTGACGATCGGCGAATTGAAATCTATCGTAAGCAGGGAACGCTCATGGACAAAGTTGAAGCAATGGAAATTGCACTTCAAAAACAGAATCTCACTCCTGCCGAGACTTTTGCAAACCATAAGCGACTTGGCAAAATGTATCTAAAATTGGGCAACACCACTCACGCGCGTGAGGTGCTTTTAAGTGCCAAAACACTCCAACCTGATAATGTTGTTATTAACCGTTGGCTTGCAGACATCTACAACAAGCAGGGACATCGTAGCAAGGCAATCGCTATTTACACCCACCTAACACAAGTGGACAACACAAATGCACGCGAATATTATGCAAATATAGCGCGTTCTTATCTAAATGTTATGGATTTTGCGGCTGCAACCGATGCTGCAAAACAGGTTGTTGCACACAGCCCTCGTAATCCTGAGGGATATCAGTTACTGGCGGAAATTGCTAAAGAGTCCAGAGACTATGAAACGTCAATTGATAGTCTCAGACAGGCAGCTCGCCTTCGTCCGGATGCTGTTGACATTCGTAAAAAACTTGCAAAGACTTTCAAACTTTCGGGCAAGCCGCAACAGGCTATCGCCCAATATTGGCGATGTTGGGAACTAAGCTCAAACGTGGAAGACAAACTCAATCTCATCAAACCTCTTTCTGAAATATATTACGAATTGGGTAAACGTAGTGAGTTTGAGGAAAAACTCAAGCAAATGGCAAAAGTTAACACCACCGATATAGATCCTATCTTAACGTTAGTAGAATTCTACCGAATGGAGGGAGAATTAACGAAAGCACGGTTCCAGTTAGCACTCGCCTTAGACAGAGAAGATGACAATCCTGATTTGTTAGAAAGACTCGTAAGAATATGCCTGGACCTTGGGGATATTGCAGATGCTCTCGCCTATCAACAGCAGCTTGTGGAAACACATCCTGATCCCATCAATTACCAAAAACTTGGTGAATTATTATTTGATGCCGGACGCGAAGAGGAAGCGATTCAGGCATGGGAAAATCTTCTGCATATAAAAAATCATACGTTTGAAACAGAGTTGAAATTGACTACATATCTGTTCCAACGCGGCATGTCAGATAAAGCACTCTCTGTACTTGACAACGCAGCAGAAAAAGCAAAAGATATAATCTCAATTTTTCAGGTCGGATCGGTTTTTGCTGCAATGTACGAATTTGACCGTGCCCAAAAGTATCTTCTGCGAACTCTGGAAATGCCAATTCCGATAACTACACAGCAGACGTTAACTCAACGTTCAACTGGAAACGCTGTTTACATAAAAACGGGCCCCTTGGGGATTAACATCAACAAATTCAATCTTGCAAAAAACCTCTATTGGGAAATTGATAGAGGAGTTTGGTTTTTGAGCAAAGGCGAACCACTGTGGAAACCCAAGAGTTTTGAAGAAGCCCACGCAGGTGCTATCGTTTTATTGAGAGATATCGCAGAATCCCAAGGCAAATTACCTGAACTAATTCAACAACTTGAGACAAAAACTACTGCAAACCCAAAAGATATACAACCTCTTGAAACATTAGCTCACTTCTATACTTTTATTCGGGATTCTGAAAAGGTTAATGATGTTATTGACCGATTAATTGCCACCGAACCTGATAATCCAACGTATCAAGCCATACGAATGAATCACGCAATTCAGACAAACCAAGACTCTGATTCCTTAGCACGATACATGAATGACGTAACTAACCTGCCTCCTGAAATACGGTTCTGGTATATAGTACAATACGCTGGAATGCTCTCTCGTGAGGGAAGAAAAACAGATGCTCAAAAACTCGTTGAAAAACTTAAAAATGAAAAAATAACTAACCTCAACACTGGTCCAACATTGATTAAGACTCTTGCAGAAATAGAGGCAGTTGACAGAGCACAAAACATTCTCGACCAACTCCCAATTCCATCAGGACTACCTAATATTTATTCGCAACGAAGTTGGCAGATTTCGCCCATTGAACAACAGTGGCAGCTGTACTTGAATGGTTATCAAAGTCTCACAACTGCTTACATCGCATTAGGACAAATAGACAAAGCAATTGCGCTTTTTTGGCAGTACCTTGAATACAGCAAACCGAACATCACAACAAGCCAAAACGTCGCTACAATCAGTTACTCCCCATACTCCTACGGACGCTACGCTCAGATAAAATCAAATTATACATCGCCAACGATTTACTTTAACAAGAATAGGTTAAAGTACCTTCAACAAATTTTTAGTCAACTCTGGATGAAAAATCAAAAACAAATGTTGTACACCAGCTTCCAAACAAAGTTGGAGTCTACTAAAGGCAGAGAACGTATTTATCCAGCTTTAGCTCTCAGTTATTGTTATTGGTGGGAGGGAAATCGAGACAAATCCAGTGAAATTCTCTACGCATTGCAAAAGGAATTTCCTAATGATCTTACCCTCAAACTTAACACCGTTTTCCTTTCTATTCAGACGCATCAATATGCAACAGCATTAGAATTGCTTGAAGAATGTGCTGCAGACGATCCGAGGAACAGAGCGCGTTATCATCAGCTTATGTTACAACTCGCCTTGCACACAGGAAATATTGAAACTGTACGCCAATTGACGTTAAAAAAATTAAATTCAGGGGCAGGAAGTCGAGAACTCTATCAGTTTTCACGACAACTTCAGAACGCAGGACTCACAAAATATGCCATTGCTGTCGCCAAAAAGGCGATGAACTTAGCACTTCAAGAAAACTACCCAACCTATTTGACAGAATTTGCACAATACCTAAAAGATCTGGGTCAACATCAGGATGCCGCATTCCTTGCAAAACGTGCTTTACTTCTTGCTAACAGATCTGATAGAGAACGACGATCGTTTGAACAACATTCGTACGAATTTCAGCGCGCACTCTACATAGCTAAGCGACCCGAAATTTTGAAAAAACGTCAAGCAACTTTAGTCCAAGCTGCCCAAAAGAATCCCGATTCATTCCAAGCACAAGTCAGGTTAGCAGAGTTCTATGAAAGAAGTCAACATTTTAAAAAATCGTCAGAGGCTTATAAGGTGGCACTCACATTAAAACCTGAGGACAGTGTAACCCGAAAGAGATACGCTAATATGCTCCAGGAGAGTGAACAGTATAAAAAAGCTTCAACCCAATATGCTATACTCCTTAAAGAAAATCCAGACGTTTTTAGAACCTACTATTGGTCACTAATCAGTGCATTTATTGAGGCAGAAAAAGTTGATGAACTTGTAGGACTTATAAAAGAGATGCTCAGAACAAAGCAAGATACGTTGACCGCGAAACAAAATATAGGACTTAATCTTGCGCGGAAGATAGTTGAAAGATATGCTGATAGAGCCAAGTACCACCAAAAAGCAGCTGAAATTGTCATTGAAATGTCCGAGAAGATCGTTGCAATTGATCCAAGTGATATAGATACATATTTGAAACTTGCTTCTATGTACTCACATATTAAAGAACATGACAAGGCTATTCAACTTTTGCGTCAAAAACTGGACACAGTAAATAATATCTCAATTCAAGAGCAATTAATACTTAAACTTGTTGAACTTTACAAAACCACTGGCAATTTAGAAGTCTTTGTAAAGGAGTACGATGAGAAATTCGATGAGAATCCTACAGACACGTTTTTGCTCTATCTTGTTACATTTATGAAAATAACTATGAATGATATTGAATCTGCAGAACCGCTTATCAATCTAATAACTGATAATGTCCCCTCTCAAACACCGTATAAGTGGATACGGAACTTAGCCAACACCTGTCAGACTACTAATAATTACAACCTTGAACTTAAACTGCTCAAAGCGGCCGCTGCACAAGTCAATCCACATGATAGTAGCAATATCCAAAGTATTTACGATGCAATTGCCCTTGCTTATAATAATAACGGCGAAATTAAGCAGGCACAAGAGATATTCCGTAAGATAGGAAATATTCAAATCATGCAAGGAGGAGAAAATTTATCAGAGAAAGAGCGCGTTGCTCGCAAATACAAGTCTTTCAAAATGTGGGATGATGCTGAAGTCCTGTTTACTGATATCAGAGACAACTTATCGGTCCACTTTCATACACGCAAAAAGGCACAAGAAGCGTTGCAAGAAATTCAAAAGGAACGTGGCAAATCTGTCGAAACTCCTGAAGAAACGCCAAATTTAGACATTGGAACCCTACGCGCTTTGGCACAACAATATATGAACAGCAGCTATCAACTCAACGAAGCTATCCAAGCGTATGAGCAGATTACAAAAGCAGTGCCAGAAGATCTTGAATCAAAAGCGAACCTTGCCACCCTCTATTCTCGGCAAGATCAGCACAGTAAAGCAGTAGAACTTTGGAATTCTCTGCTTGAAAATGATCCGACAAACACAAAATATCAAGATGGACTTGTCAACAGTTACCAAGTTGTTGGAAAATACAGTAAGGCACTTGAGCTTGCACAGAAATACATTGAAAAAGAACCAGAAAGTGCGGTCCACTACATTCGACTTGCAAAACTATATATTGCCAAAAACCAAATTGAAGATGCTATCATTATATATAAGAAAGTCATTGAATTCGCACCCGAAAATGTAGAAATTTATCCTAAATTACTCAGTTTTTATCTCGGTAAGAATGACATAGAAAATGCAGAAAAAACTTATGAACAAGCAATTCAATATACAAGCACTGATTGGATACTGGGTGGTCTTGCATCTCAGATGGTTGGCACCTATTACGAGCAAGGAAAGTTAGAGGAATTCATAAAACAACAGGAAACAAAAGGTTTACTTACGTTTTCCATACAACGGAATCTTGCCTTCAAATACAGAAATTCAGGCAACTATGAAAAAGCAGTTAGTGCCTTTCACAAAGCACTCGACATGGCAGTACGGGACAGCGAACGGAAGGAAATCTCTCAAGAGTTGCAATGGATCTACAGGGAACTTGATAGTAAGGCAGATAACTTGCTTAAAGCCATGCCAAGTCTCAACCTGAACACCAATTTGACAATGGCTGAATTTTACCGTAAATATGACGTACCTGAAAGGGCAAAAAGACACATTCAGAAAGCAGGTTTCATTCCTGAAGACTTATGGTTGATTCTCGGACCATTTGACAACACCAATGGAATCGGGTACGATAAAACATACATACCTGAGAACGCAATGCAGCTCAACACCACTGAAAAATACGATGGCATAAATGGCAGTGTAACTTGGGTAATGACTAAGGATGAGACCTTTGATGGATATGTTGAATTCGGTATAGATAGCAGTTGGCTGACCAACTATGCATGGACAACACTTACTTCACGCGGTGAACGAGAGGCACAAATTCGGTTTGGTAACGGTTGCCCAGCGAAAGTTTGGCTAAATGGCAAAGAGGTATTCGTAAATACAGAAACACTCGGTGCAGAAATTGATGAACACATCATTTCTGTTCCGCTCAAATCTGGCAAAAATAGTATTCTTGTTAAGGTATGCAATGAAGAAAAAAGGGCAGGATTCTATTTTCGTCTTACTGACATGAATGGAAAACCTTTTGACGATTTGGAATTTCTGGATCCGGAGGAGAATTAACAGGACATTATTTTTTTACACAAGTTGCTACCTATAAGTTTTTAGACATGGAAACACCGTTTTTAATGAAAACTGCTGATAATTAGTCAATATTTTGTAGTGTAACTTCCAGTTTACGCCCTTATGACGCAAACTGGAAGTGGACGCTACATAGGTGGTAACTTAGGTTATTTTTAGGAAACAAAATTGTGAAAAAACAGATTCGTGTATTAGTCTTCGGAGCACATCCCGATGATTGTGATATAAAAGCAGGTGGCGTTGCTGCCCTATATGCTCAAAAAGGACACCGCGTCAAATTTGTTTCCGTTACGAACGGTGATGCTGGACACCATGAAATGGGTGGTGGTCCTTTAGCACAACGCCGTAATGCCGAAGCACAAGCTGCCGCCAATATCATCGGCATTGAATACGAACTATTTGACAATCACGATGGTGAACTGATGCCAACATTAGAAAATCGGTATCAGATTATTCGGAGCATACGGGAATTCCTCCCTGACCTGATTATGACACATCGTCCTAACGATTACCATCCTGACCATCGTTATACGTCAATACTCGTGCAAGACGCAGCCTATATGGTGACTGTGCCCAACATAAGTGCGCTTACCCCGCATTTACTGAAAAACCCTGTTATCGTCTATCTGAGCGATGGGTTTATGAAACCTTATCCGTTTACGCCAGATGTTGTTGTCGGCATCGATGCCGTAGTGGAACAGAAAATTGATATGCTCCATTGTCACGAATCACAGTTTTACGAATGGCTACCTTACAATAGCGGCACCCTAAATGCCGTCCCCAATAGTAGTAGTGAAGATCGGCGTGAATGGCTTGCGGGGCGTTTACGCAATCGTTTTAATAGTATAGCGGAAAAACACCGTGATCTGTTAGTAGAACTTTATGGGAAAAAAGTTGGTGCTAACATTCAATATGCTGAAGCATTTGAATCTTGTGAATACGGTTCTTCGCTGGCAGCTGAGAGTTTGCCAATCCTTTTCCCATTCTTTGAATAGTCTACCACTAACAAACTCCTTCATTTTCTGTTGCAGAACAACCGATTTTAAGGTATCCTATTAGTTGAGCTAAAAATCACTACGGATTTGGAGTCTATTATTCTTATATGCCAACCGAACAAGCTAATCCAAAGGTCCTATTTTATATTGTCTTCGTTATTGGTTTTATTTTTGCCATTGTGATGGTAATTCTCTTTTTTAACGCCGCACCTGCGCGTTCAAACATTGAAGTGCATCGGGGATCATCTGAAGATGCTGCATGCTTAAAATGTCATTTGAAAGGTGACGAAAAATCACCGACTATGCCACATCTCAATCTTGGCAGATGCAATCTCTGTCACGGATTAGCCAAGGAACCTCGCTAATTTTCAGGACAGGCTTGCAAACTGCGCCCTAAGTGCTATCCACGTGACTTCCTCTTCTGCTTCGCGTGTCACGTCAACACATTGCAGTCCATTTTCTATTAATACTTCCTGCACCTGTTCCAGTTCCGATTCCAAAATTCCAGAGAAAATGATGTGTCCTTCAGGATGCAATCGGGATGGGCAATATGGAATTATTGGAAGAATTGCCTTTGTCAGGATATTCCCAACAATTAGATGATATTTGTCTTGGACTGCTTTGATTCCATCGCCTTGACACAAACTGATTTGTTCTGTAACACCGTTTATCGCAAAGTTTGTTTCTGCCACAGGGATCGCTGTCGGGTCAAGTTCAATCGCATCAACATGTTTTGCACCTAACTTTACAGCCGCAATTGCGAGTATTCCTGAACCTGTTCCGATATCCGCTACGTTTTGATCCAGCTTAATTGTTTGCTCCAACATTTTCAGTGATAAACGTGTGGTCGGATGGTAACCAGTACCAAATGCCATGCCAGGATCCAGTCGAATTAAAATATTTGTTTCGTCAGAGGAAATATCATGCCATGTCGGGGCAATAAGTAGACGTTCTCCTATCTGTTGAGGTGGAAAAGAGGATTTCCATGCTTCTGTCCACGCTTCAGATTCAACTCGTTTTAGATCAATTTTGGCAGGATAGGTTTGGATACCCCATGTTGGCAGTTTTGAAAGAAAATTTTTTAGGTTCTTAACTCTTGTGTTGACCCGGTCATCCAGCGGATAATATGCGATTAAAGAGGTTGTCGAATCGGCAGCGTCTTTCAGTTCAACGCCGAATGCGTCCATTTCAAATAGATAGTTTGCAACAGCTTCAGATGCTTCATCAGAGGTTGTTATAGTAATCCGCGCCCAATTCATAAGTAAGGTGTATTTTAACGTAAATTTGGAGTAAGAGATATGCGATTCTTTATGCTTAATTCTACTTTTATAACCGCGGTAGGTGCGGTTTCCTAACCGCACTATAACTGTCAATTTGGTATTATAGAAGATGCTGGGCGAAAAACTTTAACGAGGCTGCGGGACATCAAATAAATATCTTGTAAGTGCGTAACCCCGATACTGGTCCAATAATTGCCCAGATGCTGCCGATGACATAATCACCCAAGATTAATCCTAAAAATAGTGGTGCTACGCGTCGATGCAACTTCAAACCACCGTGTCGTAAAATCATTAACTTTAGAAACCACGCGACGAAGAATGTGAACCAAAAATAATCCATCGCAAAACTGATGGCAAGCGCATAACCCGCGGGATGAAAGGGCCACCACAAGAAATGCATCCGCATATACATCATCACAAACGTTAGTAAAGCACCGATACCCATAAATCCGATGCCGATTAGATTCGGTTCAGACGGATTATGCAACCACCGTTGAAGTCGACCAAACGACTCTCTGCCTACCCATCCCTTAAAGCCGCCAGCTTTTGCAACTGCACCGTTCCGAAAGGTAATGTCAAGATTTGCCCAAAAAGTTGCTAAAATCCCTACCACAATTGCAATTAGCATCGCTATCCATAAACGTCTGTTACCCATCCCAGTGGATTCTGCCAACTTAAACGCTTCAATCTGATTCGGCATGGGATGATTTCGGTAGCCCCGATTGAACCAATAAAATAATGACATAATTGTGAGGCTGCTTGTGTCGAACTGCCGAGTCCCACCAACCATCGCCAACATATCATGCGGATTTACAAAGTAAATTTCATGCGGTGTGCCGAGTTCCGCACGCACACGTGTAATCGCAAAAGAGAGTAGGAAATAGATTGCAAAGAAAATCCCCGCAATCCATAACGCCATCCCTGCTATCTTCGCAAAAATACCGAGCGCGATAAGCGAACCGATAATGCCTAATAGGGCAGCGCGATACGACATCGGTTCATCTGAATCATCAAGGTGTGATTTAAAACCGAGTGCTTTTTTCAATACCTCTGTCAGATGACGACGCGTAACCCAAATTGCCAATAGGAAAAGTGCAACCCATGCGCCGTACGCTTGTTCATTCAAAGCAGGAAAATATCGCGTGCCAAGTGCCGCAGCAATCACATATTCTGCTAAACGCACAACAAAGAAAAACCAGCATGAAAATGAGAGATCAAGCGGAAGAAAAAATGCTAAACCGACAGCAAACGGATAGACAGAGATACGTGTCCCACGAATCGCACTCCAGGGTCGTTCCGTGAAGATATTATAAAACACGGATGTCCGTTTGATATAAGGTATCTGTGGAAACTGCGGAAATAGATAGTTAACGCCGTTTATCACTCCTATGATTACAGCGATACTGAATCCTACCCACATCATCCGATTTTTCAGTAAGCGAGTGCCCCCCTCTTCCGAAAGCCGTAGCGGTAATTGGATGATCGGATACGCTAACTTCTCCTGTTCTGCCCAACGCTTCCGCACAAGTGTATTGATGCAAAGCATCATAAACATCATGATGAGAAAGAAAAGCCCCCAGAATACCAAAGGTTTTAGCCAAACAGCAAAGTTATGATTGGTATAGAAGGTTGACTCACCTTCATAAAATCCTTGTAAACTCTGTGGGTCGGATATGGTAAGCCATGACGGTAGATACCGAAAAAAGAGTGTCTGCCACTCATTCTCTTCTGTTGCGAATCGAAAAGGATGTGCGATACTCCCAAACATATTTTGCATGGTGTCGTGCCCAGCAAATGTACAGGAGATCGCAACCATAATGTAAACAGTGAGCAACTCACCTTGGTGCAGCATGTGTTGTGGGGCAAAACGTTGTAAAATGAAGTTTGCAACGACACATGCAAACATTATGAAAATCGGTTGGATAAAGAGTGGAAGACATGAACCGTCAAGAGAATAGTACTTAACCTCTACTATCGTCATCCAATAGACATTGACAGGAATCAGCAAGACACCTAAGAGAAGTGAACGTCCTGTGATGCGTGTAGATGAGATTGGACTTCTCTGAGTGTTCATAGTATCCAAATAGGATTTAGGTATAATCGCTAACGGTAGGTTTCAACGATTTCTGAGATGACACCGCGCCTGTTTTTCCAATTCAGACGCGCAGGTGGGATAAGGTAAATTCCATCAATTGGAATTGTATCTTGATTGCGGATTTCGCGAACGAGGTTGAGGGTTAACTGCATACCGAGTTCGTTTCCTGCAGTATCACCAAGGTCGCGGAATTTGTCTACGATAAACTGTGGAATGTAAAGCCCTAAATTATCACGTAAGTAGGAGGCACTGCGGAAGCTTGTCAGAGGCAGGATACCGTAAAGGATTTTTATGCCGAGATGTTCAGTTGCTTTCTGCGCGCGCTCAATATCTTCAAAAGTCCACACAGGTTGTGTATAGGCAAATTTCGCGCCTTCTGCTACTTTATTTGTCAAATGCTTAACATGAGGAGCGAGATTCTCTGCTATTGTGAACCCGCCGCCATAGTAGAATCCACATGGATCGCCAATTGATGAACCGTCGGCAAGTTCTCCTTGATTCAGTCGAGAGATAAGCTTCATCAATTGGACAGCACCGCGAACGTCCGGCACAAGACTTGCCGATTCATACGGCCCCGCCTTGGGATGGTCACCTGATAATGCGACTATCCCGCGAATCCCCAATGCCTCTGCTTCTAACAGATGCGACTGCATGCTGATAAGATTACGCGATCGTGTTGTCCAATGGATAAGTGTGGGGATATGAGTTGCTTGCTGAAGTCGAAATGCTGTGCCAACTGCCCCGATATTCACTGCAGCACCGGAATTGTCAGTGACATCAAATAGGTCGATCCCCAGTGCAGCGAGCACTTTTGCTTCCTTGAGTAATGCCCGTAATTGTGGAAACGTATTTGCCCGCGCTTCAACGCTCACAATACGTTCCCGGGTTTCAAATACCTGCTGAACAGGGTTATCTCTTTGTGATTTATGTGTCGCTGAACGTTTAGGCAGAACAAAGATACGGGGATATCGCTTAACAGGTTTTTTTCCCGTAACCGCTTGGCGAATTTTAGCAGTATATTCTGGTGTTGTTCCGCAACAACCGCCAATCATGTTCGCGCCAAGATTGATTAACTTGTGAACATAGTCGGTGAAAACATCTGCACCGACGGTATATGAAACAGCGATTTCTCCCTGCTCAACTCTTGGATTTCCTGCGTTCGGTTGCACAACAAGCGGGGTTGTGATGACAGGG
Source organism: Candidatus Poribacteria bacterium (assembly GCA_003635185.1). GTDB lineage: Bacteria > Poribacteria > WGA-4E > WGA-4E > WGA-3G > MSPOR6. Next base: position 44,879 of record PYJA01000115.1, read on the forward strand.
GCAAGAAGTTCCATCGCTTGCACAAGATCATGCGGTCCTCTACAGTTGATACCGACTGCATGTGCACCGAGTTGTTCTAATTCTTGAGCAAAGACACGAACATCCAGACCAGTGCCAACAGTCCCACCAGAAATTCCGCTTATCTCTACAATAACAGGGACATCGTAAGTAAGTGCTTGCTTTGTGGCGACCTCTGCTTGCTTAGAAGATACAAATGTCTCTAACAAAAGCAGATCAACACCTTCATCAACAAGTGCGTCCATCTGTTGTTTGAAAAGCTGACGCATTTTTTTAGTTGACGGTTCAGTGTGTGTTTCAGTTGCGTCTTCCGTGTAAAATGGAATTTGCCCGACCGATCCAGCAATATAACATGACTCACCTGCCCCGCTCCGTGCTAATCTCACTCCTGCGCGGTTAATCGCTTCTACTTGATCAGCTAACCCGTGAACTGCCAATGCCTCTCTATTTGCCTGATAGGTATTGGTTTGAAGGACATCAGCACCTGCATGAGCGTAAGCGCGGTGAACTTCGACCACTTTCTCAACATGTTCATCAGAAATATTACATGCATCTACACAAGGCAGATTTTCCGGGATATATTTCCGCAGTTCCGTTCCGATAGCACCGTCGCACACTAAGACACGATGCTTTAGAGATTCCAAGAAGTTTTCTTTTTTTGTAGGAGTGGTAGTCATGCTGTTTGCTACCGTAGCAAAACGTTATGTAAGATTCCCCGTGTCTATCGCAGCAAACACGGGGAATCTTGGAAGTTTGAGAAATGTTTAACATTGAATCCAACGCAAAGAAACTATTGAATTATATCTCCTGCCTTTTCCACAGGAATATAATAATACCCAAAGAGAATACACATTTCATCTTCGGATGTAAGCCCGAATTGGAGCGGCACATTTTTATCGTAGTTATTATGTGTACACTCGAACCTCAGACCGTCGTCTGGCCCTAAGATAAGGACTGGATCAAAGAGGTCAATAGGGGCATCATCATAAGCGATACTACGATGAAGTAAATCGTCTGTCGATTTTTGGAAAATTTCAAACAATTCACCGTGCCTATGCATGTGGGATGTAAGCAAGAAGACGTTCAACGCCGTATCCGGGTCATGTCCGCGTATTCTAAGTTCATCTTCAACATACCATGTCAATTTAGCAACGCGTGTTAATCCGGGGGGGACGTTTATTCCCCGGTTAGAAACGAAAATCTCTACAGCTTCGTACTTTACTTCTTCTTCTGGAATTGTGTAGATATTGACATAAGTTTCCCCGATCAATGTTTCTTCACCGAGAAGATTGATGTAATGAGAATTCAGGTCGTAAACAGTATTCCCGGGTAGTCGCAATCCCACACCTTCAGGAAATTGAAAGAGTGTATCATCGGTCTGTGTCCCGACGACGAAAAGCCTGTCACCACCCAAAATACCGAATACTGGATCCGGGTTATCTGTGTCAAGCTCGCGGAACTCATCTGCAGGATTAACGGCAGCGTCTGGGATTATTCCATTATTCAAAAGCCCTTTCGCTAAGCCGTTTTCTGTCAGTCTATATATGATGAAATGATGACTTCCAGATGGGTAGAAGATTTCAACTCTGTTAATAAAAATATCCCCTTCTACAGGTTGCCCATTTTCATCCTTGATCTGTGTTGCGTAGAATACTTCTCGTTCAGTGCCCGGCTCAATTTTGAAAGGTGGCAAATGGATTTGATACCCTTCTCCTGGTGCTGGCGGTGGCGGTGGATTGAATACTTCTTGAGGGTCGCGGAGGACACCTAAATCGCCAATATCAGGGACTTTTCCTTCTTGTGGTGCTCCCGCAGCTATCCATTTACGGATTGCATCTATTTTCCCTTTGTGAAGTGGCCCCATACCAAAAGGCATACGCCCGCCAAATTCTGGTGCTTCTGGTTCCATTAACTTTGTTAAAAGAAAACTGTTATCTGGATTGCCAGGGTCGATTAACTTCATTCCAGCTGCTGCCGCTGCAGCGTTACTTGGAACTCGATTGACTAAATCATGGTAAGATTGACCGTAAGTAAGATTCAAATCCCTTGAGTTTTGAGGTGGTGCATGACAAGCACTGTTTGCACAACTCTTATCAAAGATATTATCCTGAATATCATGATAGGTGGAGTTATCTCCTTGCTCAGTTTCACCAAAACGGTTTGACACCCGAACAAGATCAAGCACATTAACATGTCCATCACGATTGACATCCGGGTTTTGATCAGCAGTCCGGTCACCAGGTTGTCCGAGTGCAGCAGCGACTAACACAAGGTCTTGGATGTTTACTTCGCCATCCTTGTTGACATCTTCTAATAAAGTTGACCCTTCATCGTGACCAAACGCTAAAAATGGCACGCCAACCATAAGCAAAACGAGGAATATGGAAAAAACTATTTTTTTAAACATAATTTACAATTTAACCTCCAAATATCGGTATTAACACAATTCATCCTGTGTTGTGTTTTTGAAAATTTTTGACTTTGAAATAAACCTATATTTTAAGAGTGTCCATGCTGCGAATAATCCATCGGACCAAAAGCGGAGTTTTTTACCCTCTTTTTTCGTACGTGGAAAATAGGAAACTGGCACTTCATGGATCTGATAGCCTGCACGCAAAATCTTCGCGGTGACTTCAGGGCAAAACTCAAATCCCTCACATGTCAAATTCAATTCTTTTATGAGCTCGCTTGAAAACGCTTTGTAACCTGTAGACTCGTCTGTGATACGGCATCCATAGAGTAGATTGGTGTATATCGCGAGGATCCGGTTTGCAATATAGTTGTGGAGACTGGCGTTACCTCTACCGTTCAGAAACCGTGAACCGTAGACAACTTCAACCTCTTTATTTTTTAACGGTTCAACCAGTGGCAAAATGTCGTTCGGAGAAAGTTCCATGTCCGCATCTTGAATTACAACCATATTTCCCTTAACGGACGGAATCCCACTCCGAATCGCAAAGCCTTTCCCTCGATTCTCCCGGCAATGGACGATGGTTAAATCGTTATTATGGCGTAGTTCCTCAAGGATAGTATACGTTTTATCAGTTGACCCATCATTGACAACAATAATCTGTTTTTCAAGAGGTAATGCCTGCACAGTTTCAAGTACCTGTCGAATCGTTTGCTCTTCATTATACGCAGGGATGATAACGGATACTAACATTTTGCATTACGTTTCTATGACTATCAGCGGTCAGCTTTCGCAGTCGGTAAAGATGTTCTAATCAATATCCAAAACCAATTCGATTAGAGCAAGGATTTTACCATGCCTCCATCTGCTTGAATTGTTGTGCCGGTAATATAACTTGCACGTTCAGAGGCAAGAAAGACGACTAAGTTGGCAAATTCTTCTGGATCGCCAATTCTGCCGAGCGGAATATCCGCTGTCATTTTCTCAAGCGCAGCGTCAAACGAGATGCCTGCTTCCTCCGCCCGTACTGTTGCTAATTGCTTAATTCTATCTGTAAAAATAATCCCAGGACATACGTTATTGACCAATATCTTGTGAGGAGCGAGTTCTGTAGCGAGTGTCTTGGCAAACCCGATTACACCTGTTCGCGCCATATTCGATAACATCAGTCCGTCTACAGGTTGTTTAACAGAGACAGAAGTAAGGTTGATAATCCGCCCACCACCGCGTGCGCGCATCGTAGGGACAACAGCACGACAGAGATTGATAGTGCTCATCAGATTTAAATGCACAGCGTTCAGATAATCTTCTGCAGACAAGTCATCAAACCGTCCTGCTCTGGGACCACCTGCATTATTAACTAAAATATCAATACCGCCAAAATGGGCTATCGCTTTGTTTATCAGAGATTCAACCTGCTCTGGTTGACTGACATCTGTCGGTACAGCTAATACTTCGGAACCCGTTTGATTGCGAATTTCTTGCGCTGTTGCCTCTAATGTGTTGCTGTTTCTGGCACAGATGGTGACCTTTGCACCTTCTTGTGCTAAACCGAGTGCAATTGCTTTTCCAAGCCCTTTACTTGAGGCTCCTACAACTGCAATTTTGTCCGTAAGTCCGAGGTCCATATAATCACTATATGAGCAGCAAACTGCCCATAATCCTTTCACATACTAAATCTACCTTATTTGATTAAGTATACTATTTTTGCTATATATTGTCAAGGATAAACATTATCACTTCAATATTTCTAAATTTCATGTTATACTGACTGGATATTAAATGTCTATTCGACATCCCATGCAGATTTGGAATGAGAGCATTGCGTTTTTGCGTAGTCCGAATCTTTTAGATTATGTCCAGCAACAAGCAAACTGGCAGTTTAAGGTAGGGACAATTATCCGAAAATGAAGATGCAAATATTCAACATATGAAGGAGAAGTATAATATGGCAAAAGTTAAGGTTTTTCTAAGTTTTGAGTTTGACAAAGATAGAGAACTTCAGCCCAATTTCTACGCGCAAGCCAAGAAGTACTCTGACTATGAGATTAAAGATTACTCCCTGAAAGAAACACTTCGTCCGGATGATAATAGTTGGTTCAAGGAAGCAAAAAAGCAAATTTTACTTTCGGATATTGTGATTATCGTTTTAGGACAAGATACTCATAACGCGCCTGGTGTTAAAAAAGAAGTAGCATTCGCGAATCAGGAAGGTAAACCGATGTTCCAGACTCGTCCGCAGAAAAGGACAAGCGGTGCTGTCCCTGGGGCAGGTGATGAGATTAAGTGGGATTGGAAACAAATTGATGCGAAAATCTCTGAGTGCTTGAAGAAATAATGGAAGTGTGGGATCGCGGACACGTTTTGCTATCCTATGTCTTGCTTAATCCATTGCCAAAGAAGAACTATCCCGATGACAAGTAGGATTGTAAAATAGAAAAAGAGAAGTGTCTTTGAGAAAATGGCTTTAAACCAGTCTCCATTCTTCTTAAAAGGGACAGTGTTCATAGAGAAGTCTATATTATCTTCATCGGTTTCTCTAACGGCATCGTATAACCGCCGGAAAAGTCGTTCTTGATTGAGATAAAAACCGTCCAATCCCCAAAAGAAAAGCGTAGGAATCGCAGCTAACGAAGCATACATCGGTTTTGAGTCTTTTGTAGCAAAACCCAGTACCGCCGCAACGAAGATAACCGTCCATCCCTTCAAGTAAAAAGAACTATTTGCCAACCGATTGATAACATTTTGGATCAGTTCTAAATGTTTTAGTTTTTTTACCATCGGTGCATTTTCACTTGCTCAGCAAGCGTCTCCCATGTAGATATTTGCTGCCAGTATACAACATCAGAATCTAAATGTCAAGAAAAATGAAAGTTGCTGTCACAACAAGTTGGTATTATTCCGTGACAATCGTCTCCTCACCAAGCATGTCAATAATTTTCACAGCAACGCGGGCATTTGGACGTGGTAGCGTTACCGTGTATTCCCCTTCAACAAAATCATCTTTATTTTCTGGCACATCACTCACATCTATTTTGAAATACTTTATCGTATAGTCCCTATCAATCAGCACACAATCAATCTGTGCGCGGAAATCATCAATTTGCTCGTCAAAAATAGTACGATCTATGTCCATGCGTGCTAAAATGGTCGGACTGATGTACTCTGCGATGGTAATTTTGACACTATCTCCGTCTCTCTCAAAATTAACCTCTGCTGATGCAGGTTCAAACGTAGTGATTCCTTCGCTGCCGATGTCGCGCACAAAGATTTTATTTACTGCGCGCCGCCTGTTTTCCTCCTTGAGTTCCGCCTGAATATTGCTATTGATACCGTAGCAAAATACCGTGATATTGCGCGACTCTTCTGGACGATTTTCAAGTTCGTCTTTTATCGTCTGAATATCTAATGGCGTAAGCGGTTTCGTCAAGTCTATAATTTTAACAAGTGTCCCGTCCAACGTCCCATCAAAAAACGCCTCTTGCCTATCCGTTTGCACACCATATTTTTTAATCACAATATCCCTTCGCTCCAAATCGGTACTTGCATCGTAGTTATTGACCCGATAGTGAACAATGCCGCGCTGCGCATCAGGTAGTTTCTGCAGTCTTTTTATTGTCGTTTGGATTGCACCTTTGTTGATATCTGCAGCGATCCAACGTCTTCCGAGTTTTTCTGCAACGGCAGCAGTGGTGCCGCTGCCTACAAAGCAGTCAAGCACAATATCACCTTCGTTTGAAGAAGCATTGATAATGCGTTCTACGAGTGCTTCAGGTTTTTGGGTTGGATATCCTATACGTTCATCATCGTCACCTTGTATAGTAAGTTCCTTTTCTGTCCATAGATTTCCAATAGCGACTCCAGGATTGGTATCAAGGTAGACTCTCTTAACTGTGCCTTGTAGATATTTGCGACCACGGGGTATTGCATAACGTCGTCCATTTTCGTCAATGTGTCTATATTCAGATTTGATAGTTTCTTCTGATAATGGACGGAATATGGCATTGAAAGTATATCTATCGGTGACAGAATAAAACAGTAAAGTGTCGTTCTCAGTTGTAAATTTTACCTTCGCTGTATTTTTATGTCCACCATATTTTCTCCAGACAATTTCATTTCTAAAGTTAAATTCTCCAAAAATCTCGTCCAACGCTAATCTCAAATAACTGTTCATTCGCCAGTCACAATGCACATAGATAGCCCCTTTGTCTGATAACAATTCCCGCATCAAAATCAACCGTTCATACATAAATTGAAGATAAGTATCATTTGCCCAGATATCACTGTATTGTATCTGTTCAGCAATAGTGTGTCCTTCTGCCTCAAGTTTCTCCTTTTCACCGCGTAATGCTACCTTGCGCACATAATCTGCACCGCTTGCAAACGGCGGATCGATATAAATTAAGTCAATCTTCCCACGAAAACCTTGCACCAGCAGTGTGGAGAGAATCTCTTTGTTATCACCATGAAAAAGGAGATTAGGACCGTCTTTAAATTTGTCGTAATTCGGTTCTTTCTCTGGGTTCTCAACGTTATAGGTATCTACCAATTGCGCAGGATAATTGCTTATTGTGTCAATTGGGCGTTTGCCTACCCAGTGGAGCATGGGTCTGCCTTTAACTGGCTTGATTTTCATTGTGTTCCCTTTCGTAATCTTCTTGTCTCAGCTCAGCAACGGCGCGTTCAACATCTTGATAGACTTCTTCTTCGCTGACACCTCTATTTTGCTCGTGGACACTTTTCATTACTTGCAAAAGTTTCGCCCAATTTTCAGGTGTCGTTGATTTCTTAGGCATGATCACTACACAATCACCCTCAATCCGTGCATCCACGATATCACCCTTCTTGAGTCCTAAACTTTCTCGGATCTTTTTAGGAATAGTCATCTGTCCACGTTCGCGAATCTTAGCAACTGCCATGTTCTTGCTCCTTTTTTGCGGTTATGCTAATAGTTGGTGTCATTAAAGTATAAAGCGTTTTTTAGACGTTATCTTAATCTGCTTGGTATGTGATATTATCAAGAGCATTGCAAAGTTCTTCATAATGTATAGATGTTGTAAATTTCCTGAATAGTTGCTGGTATTTTTAGAATCTGAATCATTGTTATATACTCCTTCTTCAATCTTATTTAGAATAAATTTTACGCTCATGTAAAAAGTATGTGCTGTTGCTTTCAATGAACGTAATGGTAACATAGATTTAACTTTTCATTAGCACTCATTCTTTACATGAACTTAAATTTTATAGTTAAATAGCTTAATTTTCATTGTGTTTTCTCTTTCTCGTCCTTCTCTGTTTTTATCTGCTAGCTTCAGCAACTTGTTCTACCAATTCGCTCGGATGAATAGATAGATATTCTCTGACTTCCAGGTTCATCCGATCGATTTCGGCAAGAAAACCACCGACAGAGAGTCGATAATTCTGAGGATTTGTTTCGACTTCTCGGATTTTTTCTATCTGTTTTTGAAAGTGCCTGATACGTGCTAATGTCGCCTCAAGTTCTTGATTGTTCTGAATCATTATGAATCACCTCAACGATACCAGGTTTTGTGTCATCGCGTTTAATCTGCCAGTACTCAACTGCTTGCTGCTCGCCTCCGATCGCTGCGAGTTTGCGAATCCAGAAAACACTTGCTCCCAAAACATTTTGTGCTTTTTCATGGTCAAAAATGAGTGAAGCCTCACCGGAGGCTTGATCGGCATCAAATGAATCCTCCATCAGTAAAAATATATCTATATCACCAGGGACAGGTTTCGCTGTTACGAATGAACCAAACACGATGAATCTTGCTACTTTTCCTGTACTATTTACCAACGAATAAATACGTTCTAATCGCTGTCCGAGACGGATTCTCTGAGCGTTTTCTGTGCCGAAATTCTGTAGGATTTCATTCAAGGTTGCTTGATAAATTCCTGCTGGCAAATCACCATTATCGTCAAATTCGGGCCATTTTTTCATATAGATTTAAGTTTTAGTCTTACCGTTATGCCGTCCTACAGTGATGTTTTAGAAAAATGATAACACTTTTAGTAAACATATATCAAATGTGTATTTATTTTATCTACTCAATCACGCATCAGTCTATCTTCAACTGATTTTATTTTTATTTTGTTTCCTTTCGTAATCTTCCTGCCGCAGCTCAGCAACAGCGCGTTCAACATCTTGATAGACTTCTTCTTCGCTGATTCCTCTATTTTGCTCGTGGACACTTTTCATTATTTGCATAAGTTTCTTCCAGTTTTCTTGTCTATGTTTGAGAATTTTAGCGGATGCCATGTTCTTGCTCCTTTTCGTACACGGGCAACGGTTTGCACCGGGAAAGGGCATTCTATGGCTTCACAATACGTTGTTGCTTCAATGCTTCTATTTCTCGTGTAAGTTCTTCAATGCGTCTATTTTGTTCTCGTGTGAGTTCTTCAATGCGTCTATCTTGTGCGCTCTCGCCTCTGTCGCGCCACACCATGATAATCTGTGGGATGCCTACGGCTACAACAATAAGTGCAATTAATCCATAAGTGAGATTTGTTGCATGTGAGATTTGTTTGTCAACACCTTCCAGTTTGCCTTTCATCCCTGCGACATCAATTTTTAGGGTTGTGATGTCATCCTTTATAGACTCGATCTCGGCTTTTATCGGTGCGTTTTCCTCTTTGATAATTGATCGGATTTTTTCCAGGTCTTGCGGTGTTAAATCAGCGAAAGCTGGCAAAACAATTGTGCAGAAAATTATTGATAATAATAAAACATTTTTCATTGTGTTTCCTCCAAAACGGCATGCAATGAATGGAAAGTACCCTTTAACTTTGAGAGAATGTCCAACACTTTATCCAATTGCGGTGGGTGCTCGGGACTAAGGAGATAGGTGAGAGCCTGCGGACTGAGATGTGTCCATGCAACAAGTTCTTCAATTCCGCCTTGCGCTTCTGCAATATCTTTCATAGAAAGTAATAGCATCTCAATGTTGCCATCTTTATCAAAATCTTGGAGTGCAGCTTCAAGATAACCTTTCGCAAATTCTGGTTGTGCCAAGTCTTTACTATAGTTTGGACAGTTTTATCCACTCAGGACTTCCGAATAGGTGCTAAATATGGTTTGTCCGCACTCTTGCTTCTCTGAATTTTGTTGGAAATCACTGTCCGGGTCTATTATTTTTGACAGAATCGTCAAAAATGTGTCTATCTGATTAGTTTCAGGTAGTGTCTTCATCTATTTTTAGATTTTTTTCTAAGTTTTGTTTCGGATCGTTACTCGCAGAAAAATATTGTTGTTGGAAACACCGCTTCAAATAAGCGGTCATCAACCCGCGCGTTAGATATTTCGGTTTATACCAATGGATACCGAGTGTGTTCAGCACCGTTTGGACATCAGGCATAGCCTGTTCTGTTTGTGAGGCTGCATCGGTGGCTGTGTCTGTAAAACTGAGTTGTGTGAGGCTGGCAGCGATAAAACTGAGTTGCACGTGCCGGTTCAAACTCTCACGCTTTTGGAGTTGACAAGTCCCAAACCCGAAGTTCTGCTTGACATCCCGGAATGCCGTTTCAATCTGCCACCGATTTTTATAGTGTCGGATGACATCGGCTACGGGGAGTTGTTTATCAGAAGTAAATAAGCAAAAATACTGATACGGTTTAGACTTCTTTTTACGCAGGCGGATCACAACGAGCCTGACATCCTCTGAACACATCTTCGTCCGCACGATTTTGTCTGTGACAGAAAGTGTCTCGTTTTCCACGACAATATCTCTATACTTCAGATAGGGTAGATGCAAACGATTTCCATAGCGACGCGGTCTCCCCCGTTTAGGGTGCTTCGGGCGCGTCGGTATCCGATAGAATACGGCATTTGACTTTGCGCGACAGAGCAAGTGATGTCCTTGTGCGAGGATTGTTGTGAACACTTTGCGTCTATTAAAACCTCTATCAAATATGATCAAACCCGGAGGCACATTGGCACAGATGGATTTCAGCACTTC
>PYJA01000116.1 GCA_003635185.1 Candidatus Poribacteria bacterium
TGGTAAGTCTCTTTCAGTTTGGATTTGTTATAGTTTCACATAAATACACAATAATTTCAACAAGTAATTGCGCCGTGACAGGGTTATTTAGTTTTTAAAATTTTTAATTGATGAGTGTTACTAATAGTTATATCGTAGGTCGGGTAGAGCGTAACGAAACCTAATGTACTTTGACATTCAAATTGTTATTGGGATTGTCCACTCTTCAGTCCCGTAGGGACGATATGTTTATAGAACACGGTCGAACAAGGTCTCTTAGTCCCGTAGGGACGATATGTTTATCCTTCTATGCCGTTCCTACGGAACTCAAGAGGGGTGGATAACATTTTTCCTATAAACATATCGTCCCTACGGGACTAAAGACACATAAAAGATGGCAACGCATAAAATTAACGTCATAGCAAAAAATTATCAAAAATATTGAAAACTAAATAACCCTGGTGCCGTGAGTATGTTGTGTTTTTTGACAAAACTGTCCATCTCTTATTGTAGGACAAATGATTTATGAGATAGGTTATTTCATTCATCACAAGTAAGGTGGCGCACATTTTCAAACCCATATAACGCATGCTGTATATCTAAATCTGTGTGCGTTGCCATCACGGTAACACGTAGACGACTTGTCCCTGCTGGCACAGCCGGTGGGCGAATTGCAGGTGCAAACACATCCTCTGCAAGCAACGCCTCAGCGACATCTGTTGCGCGTTGCGGTTCCCCTAATATTACCGGCAAAATCTGTGTTTCGCTCGGCAATAGCGTATACCCTAAATTTGTTAACGCATCTTTCATGGTCTCTGCATGTTCCAGTAGTTGTCGCCGCAAATTCCGTGAAGAACGCATGACCTTGAGTGCTGCATCTGCTGCAGATAACGTTGCGGGTGGAAGTCCTGTCGTGAAAATAAAGCCGCGCGCTCGGTTGATGAGTAAATCAATCAACACTTGGCTTCCCGCAACATACCCTCCCAGTCCACCAATCGCTTTGCTGAGCGTTCCCATCTGAATAATATCTCGCCCTTCTAATCCACAATGCGCAACAGTGCCGCTTCCATCTTTTCCTAAAACGCCAAATCCGTGTGCATCATCTACCAACAGCATCGCATTATAATTCAAGGCAACTTCGTATATATCCTGTAGCGGCGCAATATCACCATCCATACTGAAAACACCGTCTGTCACGATGAGTCGCTGCCTAAAATTCGAAGACTCTGCTAATAAGGTTTTTAGATGTTCCACATTGCAATGTCGGTATATCTTTTTGGTAGCACGACTGAGGCGGCATCCATCAATAATACTTGCATGGTTGAGCGCATCGCTTAAGATGAGGTCACCTTCTCCCGCAAGCACAGGAATAATACTTGTATTCGCAGCATAACCTGAGCTAAACACAAGCGCAGCTTCGGTGCGTTTTATTTCTGCGAGGTTAGTTTCCAAAGTTGTGTAGCGTTCCATGTTGCCTGAAAGCAGACGAGAGCCGCTTGCACCAGCACCATATACCATCACTGCAGAGGCTGCTGCGGAAATTACTCTGGGATGTGTGCTTAAGCCCAAATAGTTGTTTGAACCGAGGTTCACAACATAGTGTCCATCAAGCGTGATTGTGTTTGCCGGCGGGCTCATCACAGTGCGGAGGTGGCGCAGCAATCCTGCTTGTTCAAGCTCCTCGTATTCTGTTTGTAGCCAATTGTAATAGTTCATTATGTCACCCGATGAACTGTCTCAGAAAGATATGGCTCTGCCTTAAGGCGCGTTGCCGTGTTTCCAACGTCTCTTCATACGCACGATCCTCAACCTCTACACAGACTGAACCGTCATAACCGGTATCGCTCAAGACAGAGAAAAAACTGCCCCAATCCACATCGCCAAGCCCCGGCAGTTTCGGTGTGTGGTACGCCAGCGGCATTGCAAGAATACCAACCTCATCAAGCCGTTCTTTATCTAAACGGACATCCTTTGCATGCACATGGAAAATGCGATCAGCGAAGGTAGCAAGCGGTTTCAGGTAGTCCATCTGGAGCCATATAAAATGGGATGGGTCAAAGTTAAGCCCAAAATTTTTGGAAGGAATCTCTTCAAACATACGTTCCCAAATCGATGGACAATACGCAAGGTTTTGCCCTGCTGGCCATTCGTCTTCTGTGAAAAACATCGGACAATTTTCAATACCGATACGGATGCCGTGGTCTGCAGCGAATTGGATAAGCGGTTTCCATACTTGTTTGAACCGTTCCCAATTGTCATCTATTGTGCATGTCTGATCTCTACCGATGAACGTGTTTACAATGTTTACCGATAGACGTTTCGCAGCAAGAATCAGTTGTTTTAGATGTTCACTATAGATTTTCGCTTCTGTTTCGTTAGGTGTCAGCGGATTCGGATAGTAGCCTAAGCCGCTAATCGTTATCCCCGTATCCGATACACATTGCAGAATTTGATCTATCTCTGCTTCAGAAAGTGCTGCTACATCAATATGTGTAACGCCAGCATAACGTCTTTCCGCTTTTCCTTTCGGCCAGCACATCAGTTCAACGCAATCATAGCCTGTGTCAGCCGCAAATTGGACAACCGCTGTCAATGTTTGATCAGGCAAAATCGCACTCACAAATCCGAGTTTCATACACATCCTCCATAACGTTTTTCATACATTATACTACGTATCGGACAATTTTTGGGAGATTTTTCAATTCCCATAATAGGTATTCAGTTAGTTCCATCCCATTAACTTGACAAATCTCACCAAAAGATTTAGAATAGCATCGAAAGAAATAGGGGGCATTGAAAGAAAATGACACATACTGCAAAAATTGATCTTGAGAATGACGATGAAGTCGTTTTAGATGGGATGGTACTAATTCCAGCAGGTGAATTCCAAATGGGAAGTCCCGATCCCGATCCAGAATGTCGTCAACACCTAGTACATACTGTTTACACAGATGCATTTTATATGGATATCCACGAAGTGACAAATGCAGAATTCAAAGCATTCGTAGAGGCAAATCCAGAGTGGCGGAAGGAGAACATCTACCAAGGATACGCAGAAGGATATTTAACGATTTGGCGTGATAACAACTATCCAGAAGGAGATGCAGATCATCCAGTTACTTTTGTAAGTTGGTATGCAGCGATGGCTTACGCAAAATGGGTGGGAAAGCGTTTGCCTACGGAAGCAGAATGGGAGAAGGCTGCACGTGGTGGTTTGGAAAGCAAACAGTTTCCGTGGGGCGACACCTTACCAGACGGAACACAGTGCAATTTCGCTGACAAAAACACCGACTTTAAGTGGTCTAATATGGATGTAGATGATGGATATAAGCGGACTGCACCGGTAGGAAGTTATCCTGCTAATGGATACGGTTTATATGATATGGCAGGTAACGTGTGGGAGTGGTGTCTGGATGCATTTCATTATCAGACAAACAGCAATGCACTGAGGCGTAATCCAATTGGTGGTCGTGATAGTATTACAGATTTAGTAGAAAATCACATGGATGTAGATATTGAACGCGTTATGCGGGATGGGACATGGAACGCTGATGCTGTACTGGACGCTGATGCTGTACTGACTGAACGGGTTTTGCGCGGGGGCGGGTGGAGCTGTAATGCAAGCACTTTGCGAATAATATTTCGCGATAACTATCCTCCTGTGAACACAGAGAATTGTAGCGGTTTTCGGTGTGTGAAAGATGCAACCGCTTGAACCTGTATTTTTTCTTGAATTTTGTTTCAAAATATAAATATATGGGACAATTCACGGCGTAAACCGAAAAGGAGGAAAATATGACTCCTAAACAACGATACCTATTTGATTTAACAGGCTATCTCCACCTAAAAAACGTTCTCAGTGAGGAAGAATTGCAAAATGCACAAGATGCTGTTGAACGATGTGTCCAAACGCCAGTGGACGAACTCCCACCGGGAATCAGTTATAGTGGTGGTGGGTTTTCCAACGGCTTTTCTTATGATAAATCGCTTGAGGCACTCACACTTCACCCGAAAACGTGGGGCATTGTCCAGGAACTGACAAGTAACAGACCACGTTTTAATAGAGGCACTTTGGTGGCAAAAGGTCCTGAACATGATCAGGTTATTGGTAAATTGCACTGTGCCCGTGAAGATTGCGGATGGCAGACGCGACGCTATGTCGTCAAAAATGGAAAAATTCATAACAACGACTTTGCAATCTTTTTCTATTTTACCGATGTCTATCCTGGTGATGGCGGGTTAGTGGTGTTACCAGGTTCTCATAAAGCAGCTTTTGAACGACCAGAAGGGATTTTCTTTCCAGACCCAGAGAATCCACCGGATGAACTCCATCCGGCCCTCGTTAATGTTACGGCACGTGCAGGTGATGCAATTGTGATGTCCGAACTTTTGACACACGGTGTTTTGCAGTGGAAACCGAAGGAACGGTATCGCCGATTTCTCATTCTGCGTTACAAGACGCAGTTTTTTCAAGACAGTAGAGGGAACAGAGACCCGTTTCCGCCTGAAGTGATGGAAAGACTTTCTCCAGAAACCCGTGAACTTGCGCAACACGCACATTATACACATATTAAGGATATTGTTAAACAGGAACATGTTCAGTTAACCTAATATAGTGAACTTTGAAATTATTGGGGCACTTTGATAACCTATTTTGGAACA
The DNA here is from genome assembly GCA_003635185.1 of Candidatus Poribacteria bacterium. Taxonomy (GTDB): domain Bacteria; phylum Poribacteria; class WGA-4E; order WGA-4E; family WGA-3G; genus MSPOR6. The sequence continues at coordinate 4,642 of PYJA01000116.1, forward strand.
TAATGGACAATAGAAGGGGTAGCATAAACTTCCAGTTTGTGCCACAAAACGCAATCTGGAAGATTGCGGTACAGAAGTGTCCCATTAATTGTAAGTTTTACTATATAATCCAAGTTGCTACTTACAAAACTTTGAACAGAAAGACACTGTTTTTCCTTGATTCATGGTGTCTTTTGTAATAAATCCAAATCAACGCTGAATACGCGTATGGTATTCAGCGGGGTTGGAAACCCCTCCTACAAGAGAATTTACGAAATAGGTGGCAACTTGAGTTAACATAACACAAACTGGGAAGTTTGTGTTACAAGGGAACGGAGAATGACACCAGAACAACGCTATCTTTTTGACGTTACAGGTTATCTGCATATTAAAAATGCTGTTACAGGGAATGCCCTGCAAACAGCGCAAGCGGCTGTTGACAAATATATCCACATGCCACTTGATGAACGTCCCGAAGGATTTACGACGCGTCCGCGTGATTTAGAACCCGGCAAAGGCGGTAGATATGAACACGGATTCGCGTTCGATCGATCCCTTGAAGCGATGACGGTGCATCCCGCAATCTGGCCCATCATCAAAGAGTTCACCTTTGATAAGCCACGGTTTGTAACAGGGACGCTCACATTGGAAAAGCACAATCCCGATAGGCAACCGATGGGAACAAATCCTGCGGGGCTGCATTGCGCACGAGAAGGTCGGCACTGGCTCACCCGATATGAAGTTAAAAATAGTCAAATCTACTGCAACGATTTCGTAGCGTTCTTCTACTTGACAGATGTCCACCCTGGTGATGGCGGACTGATTGTCATTCCGGGTTCGCATAAGAGTCAATTTGAACGACCTGAAGACCTACTGACACCCGGACCAGATGGCATTGACCCAGAACCAGATGACGTTTTTACCAATATTACACCGAAAGCAGGCGACTTTGTTGTTATCTCTGAACTTTTGACACACGGTGTTTTGCAGTGGAGACCGAAAGACCGAGATAGGCGATTCCTTATTCTGCGATACCGTCCCCAATATGAAGGTAGGTCCGGATTGCCAGAGGCTATTGTCAATCGCTTGTCACCAGAGGTACAAGAATTGACACAAACTGCATCTTATGGACATGTAAAGGAAGTTGTCAAACAAGATATTGTCCAATTAACCGCTTAACAAAATGAGCATTCAAGACGAAACATATAGGAGGAATCCAATGGAAACTACACAATATCGCGTCTGTATCGTTGGCTGTGGACGGATGGGCGGCACCATTGATGAAGAGGTACGAGCCACACCCCACGGTGCGCTACCGTATTCACATGCTGCGGGTTATACCGCTTTTGAACGAACAACAATTGTCGCTGCCGCAGATGTGGTCGAGGCAAAAGCGCAGTCCGTTTGTGACAAATGGGACATCCCTAAATATTACCTTGACTATCAAGAAATGATAGTGCAAGAGGAACCGGATATTATCAGCATCGCCACGCGTCCAGGCAACCACGCTGACATCACACAATTTGCCGCAGAAAACGGTGTCAAAGGCATCTATTGTGATAAACCGCTCTGTGCTTCTATGGAAGAGGCGGACGCTATGCTTGCGGTGTGTGAGGAATACAACATCAAATTTAATCTCGGCACACAGCGGCGTTTTACACCCGGCTATATCAAGATGCGGGAAATCCTTGAGAGTGGTGAATTAGGTGAACGGCGTTCTATCATCGCTTATTCGGGGGGTTCCGCTTTATGGGGCTACACACACGCCGCCGACCTGATCCTCTTTTTGGCAAGCGATTCTCCAATAGAATACGTTCAAGGCAATGTCGCTGTTGATGATGCTGATTTTGAGGATAACCGCACCGATTCCGATCCGGGAATTGTGATGGGATTCATCCATTTTCAGAACGGTATCAACGGCATCAGTATTCTCGGCACCGCTTACGAATTTGAAGTAAATTGCAGTGAAGGTACAGTCCGTTCTCTCAACAACGGTCTCGGTTTTCAACTCCGCAAACGGCAGGGGCAGTTTAATGAAATTTTAGACGCACAATTCCCCGTTTTTGAACGGAAAAGTGGCACCGTAGGGTGTATTGAGGACATCGTAGAAGCACTCGACACCGATACTGAAACGCAAGGTAATATTCGACTTGCGCATCGTAGCACTGAAATGGTCTTCGCCATCGTAGACTCACAAAGACAAAAGGGTGTTCGGGTGCCGATACCGATGGAAAATCGAGGACTCTACCTCGGAAGGTGGTAACCAATGATAACAAAATTCCTGAACTCTTGTTGGAGGGGTTTGCAACCCCGAAATATCATAAAGATTTGTGCTATCGTTGTTGGCGGACTGTTTCTGTTTAGCTATGCAACAATTTCACTGAAAGGCGATTCGCACTCAAAAACCGATAAGACACGCCCAGCAAGCACACGTTATGAAAAACGCACCCCAAGCCGAGATGGTATCGGCAAAATCTATATGGGGCGAGAAATATCGCAGGTCATGGGACATCTCGCTGCGGGCTGGTTAGAACGTCCAGAACGTGAACGCGAAGAGATGCCGAATAAACTCATTGAAATGTTGAAACTAAAGGAAGGGGATGTTGTCGCGGATATTGGAGTCGGGACGGGTTACATTGCTCGACGCATCTCACTGAAAATAGGGGATACAGGCACCATCTACGGTGTTGAAATTCAGCAGGAGATGCTTGACATCCTTGCTAAAAAGATGGCAGAAGAAGGTATTACTAATATCAAAGGTGTGTTAGGCACGATTACCGACCCGAAACTACCACCAAATTCGGTTGACCTTGCCCTTATGGTGGATGTTTACCATGAATTTTCGCATCCGTACGAGATGATGCAGAATATCTGCCGTGCTCTCAAAGTCGGTGGTCGAGTGGCTTTTGTAGAATACCGCTTGGAAGATGACAGTGTGCCGATTAAACGTCTGCACAAGATGAGCGAATTACAAGTGATCAAGGAGGCGACACCGCACCCGTTGTCTTGGATTGAGACGCTTGATGGTTTGCCGTGGCAGCATGTTATCATTTTTGAGAAGGTTGCGACAGAATAGGTGGGTTTTTCTGTATTATTTGACAATGTGAAAGATATTAGCAATTTGCCTTTATGGTAAAAGGATAGGATCGTATTCAATCACTGCCGCAATTGCAGTTATAATTAGACTTAGCATTGACAGTGGGACTTCTCCAATTTTACGAACAAATCTTAGTGTATCAAGACCCCGTAGTTGCAAAGTATCAACAGCAGAAGGTTTTATGAGTTTATTTGTTGAATCGGGTTCTAACTTTATATGCCAAATGTTATCAGCAAAGGAGTCTTTCCATTCTGTTATTGGGGCAACAAGTCGAATGGGTAACACGCCTATTTCATCGGAACTTACGACAACAACGGGACGCGCTTTCCGAATTTCAGCTCCGCGTGTCGGGTTAAGATCAACTAACCAAATTTCCCCACGACTAGGATTCATCAACGAAATCTCCAGCTTGCCATTCGGTGCGTTCATCAGTTGTCTGTTCGTAATGGTCTTTCATCTGCTCTGCCTGTTGTGATAGAAGTTGACGACGTTCATCGGCAGAAAGACGTATAAATTTCGCTTGAGGTGATTCGCCTTCCGTTGTTGTTAAGGAATGCAGCAAACGGTACGCTAACGGTAACTTGGATTCTGGGAGTTTTGCTACTAACGCTTGCACTTCAGTATGTGTAATTGTTTGCATTCTTCTCTCCTGATGCAATGATTTTGGAAAAACCACAATAAATTGTAATGTTTGAATATCTTTTAACGAATCCTAATTGAGATTATACCACTTTTTTGATACACCTTCAACAAAAACTATAATCTAAATCAAAATATTTGACAAAAATGCTATCTCAGTTAAGAATGGATAATCATTTTAACCTTATATGCCAATCAAACGTCTGCACAAGATGACTGAATTGCAGGTGATTAAGGAGGCGACACCGCACCCGTTGTCTTGGATTGAGACGCTTGATGGTTTGCCGTGGCAGCATGTTATCATTTTTGAGAAGGTTGCAACACAATAATACGTTTTTGATCGATTCGTTATAGGACCTACCTTTATGACACGAGAACAGTGGAAAGCAGAACTCATCAAAGAAATCCGAGAGTTACAAACACCAGCTTCACGCCTTTATGCCTTATTACTATTGCACCCAGAAGAGCAACACAGGGGACAGGATATAAGCGATACTCTTGATGCTATAGAACGTGAGGCATGGAATCAGAACAAGGTCAACTACGGTGTTTCACTTTTACAACAACTCCACGCTTTATTATCACTTCTACCTATACACCGATCACAAAGGGAAATGATGATAGAACACTATGAAGTAACTACGATACAAGAATTGGCATTGACTGAACTTTTAGAGATGGGCATGCTTATCCCAATAGAACTACCCCAACTATCAGAATCAGGAACTCGTGCAGCTTTAGATCAAATCTATAAAGTCTGTCTACGTTGGAAAGTCTTATTAGACCCAATGCTAAAAGAAATTGAGCCATTCCGTGAAGAAATAAAGATTATCTATAAGAGGCCTGACGAATAAATGGCACTCTATATCATCATCTCGGTTTATTTTTGCTACTATCATACCGACACTTATATTCCTATTGATGTCCGTAAACGATTCATTCAAGTAGAAAATGCTAAGCAAGGTGAGTGAATTGCAGTTGATTAAAGAGGCGACACCACACTTACTGCCTTGGGTGGAGGCGCTTCATGACATGCTGTGGCAGCATGTTATCATTTTTGAGAAGGTTGCGGAAAATAGGTAGGTATATCATTTACTAACGCAATAGGTTGACAGAAGTTAAGCTTCTATTCCTAAAAGATAATGAAAACTAATCAAGTCAAAACGCCTGATTCTGCTACTGGTTACTTTCACCAGGGAGTGACAAACCACTATCTTGGCCAATATGAAGCTGCTATTACTGACTATGATACTGTTATACGACTCAAACCTGATTATGCGCTCGCTTACAACCATCGTGGATTGGCGAAGTATCATCTTGGTCAATACGAAGCTGCTGTTGCGGACTATGATACTGCTGTAAGACTTGAACCTAATTTTGCAGGAGCCTATAGCAATCGTGGATTGGCGAAATATTATCTTGGTCAATATGAAGCTGCTATTGCAGACTGTGATAAAGCTATTTGGTTTGAACCTAATCTTGCAGAAGCCTATCATAACCGGGGATTTGCAAAAGTGGAACTTGGTCAATACAATGCTGCTATTACTGACTATGATAATGCCATTCGGCTTGATCCTAATGATGCAAAAACCTACTACAATAGAGGATTAGCGAAAGCAAAACTTAATCAATGGGAAGCTGCTATTACGGATTATGATACCGCCATTCAACTTGATCCTAATGACGCCAAAACTCACTATAATAGAGGAAATGCAAAGATAAAGCTGGGTGAATACGATGATGCAATCGCTGATTATGATATCGCTATTCAACTTAAACCTGATTATACAGAAGCTCACAATAATCGGGGAACAGCAAAGTGCGATATAGGTCAATACGATGATGCTATTATTTCCCATAACATTGCTATACAACTTGAACCTGATCATGCGCCTGCCTATTACAATCGCGGATTGGCAAAGGAACAACTCGGTCAATTTTGGGAAGCGAAACAAGATTGGCGAACTGCACTGAAATTCGCAACGCAGACAGGCAATATGGAGCTTAAAAACCTTGTTGAAAGTCTACTACGTCAGTCTGTCGGTTCCCAAGTCATATCAGACTTCAAGCCAAAACAAGAAAAGGTTGTTGACCATTCTGAACCTCAAGACAAAGCATCTGAACCTCTCACAGAGAAAAAAGTTAAAGAGATTGTTGCTGATTATTTTAAGGCACTTCGTATCGCCACGCCGGGTTATAGTATTAAGCGCGAGTATGTAATCCAAATGGGCAGCGACCAACGTAGAGCTGATGTAGTGTTTCTTAGGAATGGGAAACTTGTAGCAATTGCGGAGTGCAAGAGAACGGGACGCGTCGAGAACGGTATTGACCAGTTACACTCCTACCTTTGCGCAACCGATACTTTTTTAGGTATATTTGCTAATGACGGTGATCCCAATAAGTGGACTTTTTGGGAAAATCATAGGTACAACAATTTTTTAGAAATTGATCGCGAAACTTTTGAGAACTATGTTTATAATCACGATAAGACGATAAAGGATAGAGAAAACAAGATAAAAGCGGAAGTCCAAAGAGAGATAGATGCTGAAATAAGAGAGCGCGTGCGAAAAAACACTAATACGGATGCCGTTAGACAAAACGAAACTGAGCGTATAGAACGAGAGGCAAGGGAAAGTATTAACAGAACGGCAGTAGTAAATAGCGTGAGATCGCAGATAGCAGCGCAAGCAAAAAGCGGGTTGTTAAACGAAAGAGATGAAGAAAATCGCAAACTTGGACGCGCACAAGGTTTTTGGTGGACTATCTTTGGTATTGTCGGAATTGGAGTTTTAATAGCACTGCTAATGTCAGCAGGGTAATTCAACTTAGAGGACTTAATATCCAAAATTTTACGCACCCTGCTCTGAATTTGATGTTGTCTTGATCCCAAAAATGCTGTACAATAATTGGGTGTTAAACCGATAGGAGATTTGCATGCTCAATTCAATTCAGCGCGATGCAAAAAATGAGGCCTCCAAACATTTTCGTCGCATCACCGCCTCAGCAGCCGTTGGAAAACCAGCTCAACCTGGCGCAAGAAATATTATCGGTTGGGGGGATTGGGACAAAAACTATAGATGGAACTTTTCAATATGGTGAAAACGTTGTTCGTGTCTACGTAAGAGAATTACCGGGACCAATTATTCCTAAATGGTTCGGGAACTTGCGAATTGATGTCCTTGAAATTGGTCAGATTACTGCCTATCAAAACCGTGACAGATACCGTCCGGTTGTGTGTGGTGTTTCTATTGGACACCCGAACATTGATGCTGGGACGTTGGGATGCTTAGTTGAAAAAGAAGGAAATCATTACATTCTAAGCAATAATCATATATTAGCTAATAGCAATAAGGCGATACCATGTGATCCGGTGCTTCAACCCGGCAGGACAGATGGAGGTGTATCCCCGGATGATAATATTGCCACGCTTGAACCGTACAAAGAAATAGATTTTTCAAGTGATTTCAACAATATTGATGCCGCAATAGCACGAGTTGGCGATACCAATCAAACTTTCGTGAGGTCTGAAATTGTGGACATCGGAACACCGATATCCACACCGTGCTCTGTTTCCCTTGGTCAGATTGTACGGAAGTCTGGTCGAACAACGGGACATACAGTTGGAGTCGTTGAGGATATTAGTGCGGATCTTTCGATAGACTATGGGGACCAGTCTGCATGGTTTGAAAATCAAATTGTTGTGAAGGGCGTTGCCTCTGATTCTCCCCGTTTCTCTGATAGTGGAGATTCTGGTTCGCTCCTTGTAGATAAACAAACATTTGAGCCGGTTGCTTTGCTATTTGCCGGAAATGAATTCGGACTCACCGTCGCAAATCCTATAGACTTAGTTCTTGATTACTACGGTGTAACCATTGTTGGAACAAAAGGAGCAGATGCATGAAAACAATTTCTGAAGCAAAGAAGCACTTTCAAGACCGTTATCGTCTTGAGGAGGGTTTTGTGGGAGTTGGCATTGGTCACCATGAAGATTCCGAGGCGTTACGGGTTTATGTGGCAGACGTATATTTTCCTATTGCGCAAAAATTCAAAAACGATGCAACATTTGAGGGATTTCCTGTCGTTGTGGAAGTGGCAGGAAAAATCCGTACACTTCCATCGTAAGGAATGAATTTACCAATGCACGTTAAACCTTGCTGACTCCACACGTGCATTTGACGTGAATGTGCTATAAGATGTAGCAACCAACAACGGTAGAGCACAGAACCCACCTACAATAGAAAAACACGACGTATTCTTCAAAAATTAGATCTATGGGATAAACTGATAGGTTCACACAAATTGGTAAAATGCTTACGGACAGGAGTTTTTAGCTGCTTTAAAGACAGAATCAATAGCACCAAAGAGGACAGGCAAATTATCCACGCTAAAACTCGTTCGATTTTGGGTAAAGGTTTCACCGACAAGGTGTCCGATCTGCCAGAACGTTCCATCGCTGACAATACCGTACACAGGATGTTCTGTATCCTCGTTTATCTTTTGCGCGGCGACTAATTCCGCCAAACATTGCCCCCAACCCACCTCAAAATCGTTCCTCTTTGCCTCAACCAACATTATTAACGGTGTGCCGACAACCAGTTTGCCCAACTCAGATCGTGTTGAAATGAAATAATCTGGTGTGCCGCTCAGTTCATCATCATAGGCAATTGGCTTTTTTATCCAGAGTGCGTAATCCTCAGCATACCCTTTATAGACTTCACGCAAAACAGGAAAGATAATTGCTTCACACCGCGCGCCTTCGGAAGTGAGAATATTAATATATTCGCGGTTAAAATCAAGCTCCTGTAGAAATTGCTCCGAAGGACTCGCGCCGTTTTTAGCCTCTATAAAGTCATTTTCTACATGACGGATTCTAAATCTCTCCTGAACTTCAGGGATCGCTTTGAAATCACTAAACGCCATAAGTGCCACCTCGGACAATTTGAATATAAATTTGAGATCATTAGAGCGAATAATGGATTAGGTACAAAACGGCTTTAAATATGTATAACTCTGTTCCGCTGCGTCTTCAGGTTCCATAATCTCTCGAAATGCCTGATGCACCGTCACATAACCATCATAACCGATTGCTTCTAAACCGCGAAACACCAATGGAAAATCAATCCCGCCTTCATCTTGCAAACGGATAGGATCGTGAGGCACTTCCCCTTGAATCCACGTCAAAAGACGTGTTTTCCCCTCTGGTCGACGGATATGATTTTGGAGATAGACGTTAAAAAGATATGGCGAAAATCGTTTGAGTGTTTCAACACCATAATCTTGCGCGCAGAGATCAAGATTAGCCGGTTCATAGATAATGCCAAAGTTTTCTCTACCAACACGTTTTAGCACATCAATTGAACCATCAACCGTTTCAAACAGGCTTTGTGTATGCGACTGATGTGCTAATCGGATACCACGTTCTGCTGCTTCGTCAGCTGCGCGTTGTGCCCATTCAATATCCTCCTCAACCTTCATCGCAATACGAATCAGATCTGCACCGAGTAATTCTGTTAAATCAAGATACGGAGTTATATTTTGCAGTCCATCAGGTCCTTCATCATTGTTGAGTGGCACGGGAAAATCACCAGTCACCATAGAGATTTTTAGGTTCAGCGACTCCGCCTGCCTACGTACAGCAGTAATCTGCTCCAAAGGTGAATGGATACCGACTTGGGATGCACGCATACACATTGCCTCGTAGCCAAGGTTTGCTGCGAGTTCTGTTAGTTGCACAAAGGTGTGCGTAGCATCTCTTTTAGAGGCGTTTTCTGCGACGCGAACAGAAAGTGATAGTTTCATTTAATCCTTCTCCAAGATTTGTGGGTAAGCTGCGTTATATAGTAAATTATGTAAATAAGTTTACATATATTCTGTAGGAGCGATCTCCGAATCGCGACAAAACCACTAATAGTCGGGAATCGGAGTTCCCTCCTACAGATCATAAGTAAAGTTAATTGTAGGATCCACTATAAAAGAATATCGGCAATTGAAAGTGCCATCAAAACCAAACTAATCATGCCGTTCAATGTGAAAAATGCAAGATTGACGCGGGACAGATCATTCGGTTTGACGATAGCGTGTTCATAGATGAAAATTAGGATGACAATTCCAACGCCAATATAGTAGAAAAGCCCCAGTTCGGTAAGAAGCGGGATACCGAAAAGAAGCAAAACTGCAACAACGTGCAGTGCAGACGAAACCCATAACGCCCAACGAACACCGAGTCGCGCGGGGATAGAATGAAGTCCATGTTTTCTGTCAAAATTGACATCTTGGCATGCATAGATGATGTCGAATCCGGCTGTCCAAAGCAACACAACGCAGCATAGAATTATTGGGGTCCAGTCAAATTGCCCCTTAATTGCAATCCACGCCCCGACCGGTGAGATAGACAACGCAAGCCCTAACCACAAATGCGAAAGTGCGGTAAATCGTTTCGTGTATGAATATCCCATTATCACTGCAAGCGCAACCGGTGACAGTGCAAAAGCCAGCGGATTCAATCGCCACGCCGCCAAAACCAGCAACCCTGCCGAAACGAGCGTAAAAACCGATACTGCCCCTTTTGTGATCAATCCTGCAGGAATTGCTCGCATAGCCGTACGCGGATTTTCGCTGTCAATTTCCGCATCAACAAGGCGATTGAATGCCATTGCACAACTGCGTGCTCCCACCATCGCTACGAGAATCCATCCGAGTTTGGGCAACGGAGGAATCCCCTCCGCAGCAATGAAAGCACTCATAATTGCAAACGGCAGCGCGAAAATGGTATGTTCAAATTTGATCATCTCAAGGATAATTTTGAGTTTTCGCATCAACTATCTATTCTTTCCACCGTTGGGTCAATCCCGAGTCAATACCGAACTGATCCAAGATTTTTGTCACAACAAAGTTGATTTGGTCATCTACTGTTTTTGGAAAATGGTAAAACCCTGGCATTGCAGGTAACACACATACGCCAACCTGTGATAATTTGAGCATGTTCTCAAGATGGATGGAACTCAGTGGCGTTTCTCGAGGCACTATGACAAGTTTGCGACGTTCCTTGATACATACGTCCGCTGCACGCTGGATAAGGTTGCGAGAAATACCTGCTGCAATAGAGGCAACAGTCCCCATACTACACGGCACTACAATCATTCCCTCTGTCCGAAAAGAACCACTGGCAATTGACGCGCCTATGTCGGATTCGTGATGGTAAATAACCTGCTTTGCATCAACACCAATAAGCGATTCCAACCGAAAATTGTCAATGTCTATTTCAATCTGCAGTTCTTCCCATAACGCCCGCGCCCCAGATTTAGAGATCGTCAGATGTACCTCTATATCCTCCCGTTCTACAAGGACTTCAAGAAGGCGTACCCCGTAAACGACTGCGCTTGCACCTGTGATACCGACAATCAATCGCTTCAATTAGTATGTCTCCGATAAAAACGGCAGCAGGTTGCCCGTTGCGTCAAATTCGAAAGGAAGTGTTTCATCGATAACCTCAAGGCTTGAATGCAGTTGCGCATCTTTGAGAAGTGCTTCAGAGATGTCAAGTTCCGTTAATCTCAGCGTGCTTTCAATCCGAATAACGCGCGCATTCTCTGGCCTCGTCAAACCGATGGTATCAAGTGCTACTTCAATCGCTTCTCTGTCAGTATCGTAGTAGAATGGAATCTTAGATTTCTGCGGCCCAAGCGCGGTAATACCGTTCATATAGGTTGCGTGTCGATCAATCTGTTCAACAAGCCGTGTCGTTGTGAAATCAGCGAGACCGATACCTGTCGCATTGCCATCACTCTCTTCGGTCAGATCACGGACAAATATGCGTAAAATAGCGGGCTTGAGAGGTTCGGGTTCAAAGTTCTGCATCATTCTGCCGATGACATTCGTATCCATACCTGTTCCACTGATGTTTTTCCCTGCCCAATCCACAATCAATAGGTCAAGTTCATCAAATGGAAGCCGTCCCATCAACGATTTAGCTTCAACGAGAAGTTCGCGTTCGGTTTGAAGTAATTGTGTAGCAGGCATCGCCACAGCTTTAGCAGTATCTTCATTTGCATTCTCTATCAGTCCCAATCCAAAAGCAATTTTTCCCGTGTCAAGGATAAAACTACCTGCTGCTGTTATAACGTGTTCAAACCCGTATTGAAAAAAAGCGCGGTGATAGAAGTTTGCCCCCTGCTGCTTACCGAGACCGATGACCATCATCTTCATCAAGCCGCTCTCAATAGAGCCATTGAAATCTGTATGTGCCTTAATGCGATTTAACGGTACAACATGGTCTGCTTCTGCGGCATAACGATCCATGAAAACAGGCAAGTCATCTGCCCCTGCCTGCGGCAGTGCGCCGAGTTCCACCACCTCCATTGTTGCCTTTACCGGTGCACCAACGGTTGCTTCAGTGATTCCGTAATGTTCCAAGACGCTTGTTTGTCCTTCAGGTGTTGCGCCACCGTGGCTCCCCATTGCCGGCACAACAAAAGGTTTTGCACCAATGCCTTTGAGATAATCCACAGTCGCCTTAACTGCCGTTGCAACGTTAGCAACGCCACGGCTACCAGCTGTAATCGCGACAGATTCACCAGGGCGGACAATAGATGCAGCGTTAATTCGATCTAATTCCGCGTGAATTGCGGCTGGCAAGTCTGCAAGAACCGGTGCATCAAAACGTTGTCGCACCCGTGCCATTTTTGGAAGTGCCATTCGTTCTCGTCCTTTTAAAAATAAAATATTTTGTCTTCTCGAATTCAATTGATCGGAATTTTATCAGAAATAGGTCAGAAATGCAAGGAAAATCAAAAGCAGTGAAAGACTTGTCCTTTTAATACGTTTTACGTTATAATAAAGTGTGGTAGGTTCTAACGATTACCTATATTGCACAGTCCAAAAACGAAGGGATGGCCAAAAAATAATGAAATCTAACCTTTTTAACCCCAATTTTTGCTCACATTTTAAGACAAATAAGGCAGTGCTGAGTTGGATAGCATGTTTTTTCTTTCTGTTTGTTATGACTGGTAGCTTATTCGCAGCCAATCATAACACCTCGCCCGATGTTGAAAAAATCATCAAGCATATAGATCAACTCTATCGCAGCAAAACGAGTCAAGCCGACATGGAGATGCATATTGTCACACCCCATTATGAACGCACATTAAAAATGTTGATTTGGACAAAAGGAACGAACAAAACTTTTATCCGAATTACTGCGCCAAAGAAAGAACAAGGAGTTGCAACACTACGTATCGGAAACGAAATGTGGAACTATCTGCCGAAGGTAAACAAAACGATGAAGATTTCGCCATCAATGATGATGGGGGCATGGATGGGGTCCGATTTCACGAATGACGATCTGGTCAAAGAATCGTCAATGCTGGACGATTACACATACCAACTGATTACGCCAGAAGATGCATCCGCTGAGCTGCTTTATGTCCAACTTGTCCCGAAGAAAGACACCTCTATCGTTTGGGGAAAGATTATTGCCGCTGTACGAGCCAAAGATTATATACCGGTGTGGCAGCATTTCTATGATGAAAAAGGGAAATTGATGCGCGTCCTGAATTTCAAAGAAGTTAAAAAGTTTGGACGTAAAACCGTTCCTTCTGTCATGGAAATGATTCCGCAAAACAAGGAAGGACACAAAACGGTTGTTCGCTGGGTAACTGCTACATTTGACTCAAGCGTCGATGATAAAATCTTCACCCGTAGAAATCTGCAAAAAAGAAGATAATCTGTTTTCGGTCAGGGAATCCAAGATGAAGATTACAAAGAAACACAACACAGCACGAAAAATAGAGATATCCATATCTATCTACATAGTTTGCCTCCTTTTGAGTCTAATTTTTAGTTCCTCAATTCAAGCGCAAGGGGTTAACCTTACTAAAAATTTCGGTATTGGATCGCAAGGAGCAACCCCCGCATTTGGTGGCATGAGTTTTCGGTATAACGGACTGGCACCCGTATATCTTCAAACCGTCGGGCGTTTCATTCTCAATGACCAGGACGGGGACCACATGTTAGGTGCTGGTATTTCGTACGCTATCTTTGAACACCGAGGCAAATGGAACGAAGCACGACTCTATTTCACATTAGAGGGTGGTTGGCGGTATAAAACAGAAATGGATATTAAAAAAGAGATTATCAATACTACGACACTGGCAGCTGGAATCGCATTTGGCGGTGAGCTTGTGTTTTCACTTGGCGGGATTCCACTTGGCTTGAACATTAGTATCGGTCAAGGGATTGGCAGAGAAAGCGATAATTCTCAATCTAAAGGGATTGCGGGGGTCTACGTAGGAGCGGGCATACATGCCTATTTTTAGAAATCTTCTTCTGGGTTGCTTTTGTATACTCATTTTTGGCATATTCCTATTAGGATGCTCCAGGGCACCCAGTGGAGAGATTAAACAAACAGCACCCATTCTCAATGCAACAGTCTCGTTCAAGCAGCACAAGATCATCACTGGTACCACAAAACGCCAGACCGTTTTGACAGGATTTCTATTGGGAGGAACTATCGCCGAACTCGCTGTGGTGAACATTGCTGAAGACGATGCACGCCATTTACGTATCTACGCGTTTAGCCAAGATGCTTGGGTGCCAAGACTTGATACAAAACTACGCCCAAAAGTGCTATTCATTGACGTTGCAACTATTGATGGGCGCGATAGACTCATCACCTACGAACATGGTCGCCTGAATTGGTTCGATCCCGACAAAGCAGTAGAACACACACTGATTAACATTACTACCAACTACAACGCGATTGATACAGCTGAAATTCCCCATGTTGACATCACCCGCGACCTAAATGGAGACGGACTCGACGACATAGTTGTGCCAGATATTGATGGTTTCTGGATAGCCACACAATTAAACAACGGCTCATTCTCTGAACCGGTAAAACTCGGACCGCCCGAACCCTTCCTTGACAAGTTTGCAATGGATGAATCCCGCAGCTACCGTAAGGTAGGGATAAATGCTTTGACGGTTTTCTGGTATTTCAGCCGTCTTCATCAGATGGACTACGACCGCGACGGACGTAACGACCTTGTGTTCTGGAATGAGGACCATTTTGATGTATATCGCCAAGACACACACGGCATGTTTTCTACGGTGCCTGAAACCTTCACTGTTGACGTGCCGTTTGACACGGACGGTGCCTACTCGATCGCCTTTGGATTCAGTGATGAAAACATGTTCGCGCTTATCTCTGGTTTCAGAAAGAACACTAAACGGAGAGTCTTGTATACATTCCGCGATATGAACGGTGACGGGGCTGCTGATATGGTCCTTCTTGCTTTGGAGGGGCGGAGTCTCGGCAAACAGCGCAGCCGATACGAAGTCCATTTTGGCACACCAATTCCCAACGGTACTGCGTTTGCACAAGATACCAGCGTGACGATTCAGCCGCGAGGCACAGCTGGCGGTTTACTGCCCTGGGGCTATTCGTCTCAGTGGCTGCAGGATTTCGATACAGATGGCGATATTGACATTCTATTCAGAGATGTAAAAACCGGGCTCGGCGGGATGACCCGTGCGATGGTCGGCAGTTCCATCGCGATAGATATCGAGTTATATCAGATGGAAGACGGTGTCTATTCCAAAAAGCCGACTACCATACGTAAAATCAGGCCGAACTTTGATCTGTTTGACAAAAAAAGGGTCTTTTTCCCAGCGGTACTGCTCGGTGATGTGAACGGTGACAAGCGCCCAGACCTGCTCATAGGGAAAAACTGGGAAGAGATGCACATCTGTTTCGGCATGCCGGGACCAGAACTGTTCGCCCGAAAACCTCAAAAAATAGTGATTGCTATGCCTGAAGACGATCGAAATGTCCGGTTAGTGGATATCAATAGGGACAACAAACAGGACATTCTCATATACTATAGGGCCAACACCGAACCACATCGAATAACAATGTTGGTCGCTCAATAAAAGGTTATATTATAGTAAAACCTAAAAAAATGTCCCACAAACTTTCCAGTTTGTGCCAAAAAACGCAAACTAAAAGTAAAATCAACGGTATGAATCATGGCGAATGCCATACGGGGAATGCCATACGCGCATTCATACCGTTGATTTGGCGCATTCGCCCAATGGCATTCCCCGTGGTACAAAAGACAAAATCCGCGTCATCCGGGGAATGCCACACGCGCATTCATACCGTTGATTTGGTGAAATCTGCGTCCATCCGCGATTCAGAGAAAGAAAGGCAGATACCCAAAAGGGTACCTGCCTGTTGTGAATGTTTATGATGGCGTGGTGCTACTCTCTATGATACCGGATCCGCCTGTACATATCCATACAACTTCGCCCGCCTCTATCGCACCGTGCCCACGATTCATTGCACACTTCCCAAACACCTTCCCAACGATGGCGTTTACTGTTCCATCTGCTCCTCACCTTCAATTTCGTGCAAGGGTTGCGGGTCTTGTGCCACTCCACTGCGGACGGATTACACGACCAATATTGGTGGCCGTGCATACACGTCCGTCGATGTTCGTTGGGATCACTCACTTGCTGTTTGCAAGTTCTCCGTCCACAACTAAAAGTCGGGAACGTGTGCGTAGGCGACTGGTCACACTTATAGTGTGTTGCGTTACAACTATGCCCCCACCCATTTGTCTCTGAACAACTCACGGAGATGTGGTCATTTGCCTGACATGCATAGAACGAATGCGTGGTGCAATAACCAGACCAACTATTGGCAGCAACCAACGAATGATCCCCCGATACAGACGTTTCGTGGACACCACACGCATGGTAAGAGGGCGTTGTAGGCGTTGGGGTAGGCGAATCAGGCGTTTGTGTATTCTGTGCCGTGCTGTCGTCATCGTCATCAGCATCGTCCTGATTTTTATCATCGTGCTTGCTTACCCAAAATATATAATCGGTAGTATTGTGATCTTTGCCCTGTCCCATACACCTTCTGAAGCTATCACCGCATGTCACAGCGGGATTGCCGTTTATGAAATCCTTGGTGCATGTCCGTAGTTGATGCCTCTCATTTTTAGCCTGAAAGTCAGAGTCACAACTATACCATGTGTCACCACACCCGATCCCCGCAGCACGAGCATGTAAAGCTCGCAAGGCTCTCGGAAAATTAGAAGGATCAGGCTGACCGCATATGGAAAGGTGCGTACTGTATGCCTCCTGAGGTGTCCGGTACTTCACAGTGCAGGAACCCTCACACTCATACTTTCCGGGAAGGTCCGGTTTCACCTTCCAGTGAGACAAATCAGTACGTCTCGTAATAGAATGCTCATTGCTAGAAGGAGTCTCCGTCGCATGATACCAAGACCTTGTCTGATTTTGCATGTTGACAAGAGCATCTATTGCCTCCTTGCTCGCCGCAGTCCACGTCCAATCTGTCCCCTCAACGTAGTGCTCTATTCCATGATTTTCGCACATCTGCAAATATTTTTTATACTGTTTAGCGTAGCCAATCGTCTTTTGCTTTGTCTCTATACCGCCTACCCTCACATACATCGTTCCACCGTTATAGGCTGCGTCTACATTTGACCGACCCGTATCCATTGCACCCAGCGCAGCACCCATAACCTCAAAATACTTATCGCTATCCAAAGAATATGTTGCTAATCCCTTTCTGGCTGCAATATAGAAAAGCCATGCTGCGGGGGCAAATGACCCACCACTAATATAAGCAACACCCGCACTGATAATTGCAGCACCGCCTGTTAAAATCGTTACCGTGGTGCCTTCCGCAACGGATTTCTTGGTAGATTCCCAATCTGAAATGAGCGTCTCCACATGCCCACGCATCTCATGGTATTCATTCACTGATCTGTCAACGTCATTCCACTTGTTGTTAAGTTCTTGTACCTCAACCGCCCACGCGTTTCCTGCTCCCGATTCACCACTCATGTGTGCAGACACATTCTGATAAAGAAAAAGCGATAGAATACAAACAGTAAGCGTCAATATAAAACATTTACGAAACATTACGACTTGTGCCAGTTAACATTTGGTATATTTATATTTCACATGTTCCTCTTGTTTGGGTTTGCATTCCGCAACTTTTCCGATACCTGCTGTCCTCAAGGTAGGAGGGAACTCCGATTCCCGACTGCAAACGGTCGCGATTCGGAGATCGCTCCTACAAATATGAACAGTTGTGAAAAACAACAAAACTTTCACTTAACTGGCACAAGTCGTAAACATTATAAGTTCCTCCTTTATTTCTTCGTTTTCGTAATCTTTCGTAAGTTAGAGAGCAACATTAAAAAAAATATAAATGCTCCAATAACGAACAAAATTGTTAATTCAGTGTCATCATTCATAAAAGCCATACCAGATAACATAAAAAATAATGTAAAGTGTACCCATAGATATAATGGACTTAACTTAGACCCAAAAAACATCTTAAATAGTCTTTTCATGTTTTTACTCTACCTATCAGAATCCCTATGCTTTAGTATAGGGTGTAATGTCAACGAATTGGATCGATGTCAACATGCGGATAGTAAGGTTTTAGCAATTCA
>PYJA01000117.1 GCA_003635185.1 Candidatus Poribacteria bacterium
GCGTAAAAAAATGCGTTGTAAGTTATCATTTTCTGATAACTTACGCAAGCGTGCCAAAGACCTCTTGGAACATGCCAAACGCGCCGTTGAGATTGCTATTGAACAAGACGAGCAGGCTGCTATTGATTGGTTGGTATCTATTGTAGGCGCACCATAGCCGTCAATTTAGCGTGCATCCAGGCCCGGTAGGTTCGGTTTGTAACCGAACCGGACTGAGCCCAGGCGAATCCTGGGTGTTTTGTTGAGCAGCACTGCTGAGTGGACAGGATAGGTGAAGGTTTCTGCGTCCGATCCGGTTCGGTTACAAACCGAACCTACCGGCCTGGGGCATTTAGCGCATAATTCTTTTCTTAAATTGACGCTTATGGTATCTGTTGTAGGCGCACTTGTGAAGTAGGAAACTTGCAACGCCGAAGCGTTCTGTATGCCTGTAGGATTGACCCCGCCTCAATACAGTCTGCGCTCGCAATTCTCTGGACAGCAGCTTCCCTTTTTCACTTGATTTTCTTTCCGATGCATGTTATTTTTATAGAGAAGCGACTGGTAATAAAAAAAGCAAAAGAGAACCTGTTGTGGAGGACAGGAACAGATAATCACTGAGGCTCACTGTCCGAAATACCGAAAACGGAGGGAACAATGAAAGTTAATTTTGAGCAGAAATTTAAAGAAATTTTAAAAGAGGAGGCAAAAGGTTTTGGTATAAATTGGCAATTAGTAGACATCGAATCTATACACTATCACTCCACACTAATGACTGATCTTCCCGCGACTCTTGATAAATACACGGTTAGAATGAGAGTGGTAGAAACTGAAATTCCTGAAATGGATATAGATAACTGGTTCAGATCTCATAAGTTCATATATGCCCTGATGTCAAAACATGTTAAGACTGAATTTGAAGATATTGATATGATGACATTTGATGTAGGAACTATTGAATCTATCGCCATGAAAACTCGTGATGCCTTCAAAAACTTTCAGGGGAAGTGAAGAATAAGTTATCCACTAACGATTTAAAACTGCCATGGTGCTCTCCACTCTGTGAAGTTCAACCAAAAACAATCGCAGGCAAGAGACATTAATCGGGACGTTGAAAGTCAATGCCACCCTTCCGCGAACAACTCTATATTGCTGGGGTTGCGAAGGACAACAAGCTAGCACATCCAATCTGAAAGAAGAATTTTATGTCTAAAGCACTAAAAGGTATCACACAACCTAAAGATACTGATACATTGTGGCGATATATGAGTTTTGAGAAGTTTGCCAATATCTTAGCAACAGGGTCCCTATTTTTTACAAGAGCCGATAAGTACGATGACAAGTTTGAAGGATACATCCCCGAAGCAATAATGCGGTATTACGGATCCCCGAACATCCGTATTGATCCAAATCTTCGTCAATACATCATGTGTAACTGTTGGCATAAAGGGACAGAAGAATCAATGGCAATGTGGGACAAATACCACCTACGCGATAGCGGTATAGCAATCAAAACAACTATGAGGAACTTGATGGATAGTTTGCCGGATGAACCTAATATATTCATCGGTAAAGTAGATTACGAAGTAGAGTCCGCAGAAAAACAAAATCAAATTGATATGCCTGAAAATATGGCACCGGAAAGTCTTCTGCATTACCTTTATTTTTATAAAAGAAAACCTTTTGAGTATGAACACGAAGTGCGTGCGATCATTGATGTTGAATCAATTCTATATGATGATCCTTATGAATTCGGCAAACCTCTTGAAATCAATGTTGAAACGCTAATTGATAAAAATAGCAGAATAATTGTATCACCACACGCTGACGAGTGGATTGCCAGTACGCTTGAATTGGTAGTTGATCGGTGTGGATTCCGATTTCCGGTCAGCCACTCAAAACTTTTAGATCCGCCAACAGACACCCAAATGATTTCAATATAGTACTGAGCATATCTAACCGCGAAGCATCTTCGTTAGAGAGGGTATTCGAGAGAGTTTCAGCATCAATGCCTGTTCGTTTGGAAAGTTCAGAAACCGCAGCCTGTACTTCTACAACATCACGAAGTGCCATCCAGATCGACTCTGTGTTACCATCTTCCTTATAGCCTGCTAAGGCTGCCTCCAAATAATACATTGCGAACTCTGTATCTGTGAGGTCTTTTAAAAGGTCGTCTCTAAAACTGGTAGTCTGCTTAACTATTGTTTCCGTGTTCATTGTCCCTACTCCTTATTTCGTTCCAAGTATAACACATCTGCACGGCATTTTCAAATTATGCATTTTGAATAAAAGCATATTTTCTTGACTTTTCCACCAATTTGTGATATTATTAAATGGATAATTAAATTGAAAACGGGGCGTGGCGCAGTCCGGAAGCGCGCTTGAATGGGGTTCAAGAGGTCGCTGGTTCGAATCCAGTCGCCCCGATTTGATGGGCGTTGAAGCGAGTTGATAGACTGTTCGCTGCCCAGTTTTAGTTAATGAACTCATGAGAAGAGAGGCAGTTGTAGTCGTGGATAAATCGTGTATTAATGTAGGCATTTTAGGATGGGGAACAGTCGGTACCGGTGTTTCCAAGATTCTAATAAATCAGAATACGCTCATATCTAAAAACAGTGGCATCCAATTATACCTAAAAAAGGTCGTGAAACGGACACTTCCGGCTTCACGCGAAGGTATAGAACTCCCCACTGACTGTCTAACAACTGATCCTGTTGAAGTTGTTGACAACCCCGAAATTGATATTGTCGTGGAACTTATTGGTGGTGTTCCCGAGGCACATTCGCTCATCACCCGTGCAATCCAAAATGGTAAGCACGTTGTGACAGCAAACAAAGCCCTCTTGGCAGAACACGGAGGTGAATTGTTCCAATTAGCGCAGAAACATCAGGTAAGCCTTAACTTTGAGGCAAGCACCGCAGGGGGCATTCCAATTATTAAAACCCTCCAAGAAAGTTTCACCGCTAACCAAATTCAATCCATTTATGGCATTGTTAACGGCACTTGCAACTACATGCTGACTGAAATGAATGAACGTGGTGTTGATTTTGCTGATGTGCTTGCGGATGCTCAAGAGAAAGGTTATGCTGAGGCAGACCCAACACTTGATATTGAAGGAATTGATGCTGCCCAGAAACTAACCCTTCTTATCGCGCTCGCCTACGGCGTGAATCTCTCAGTTGACCAATTCCATGTTGAAGGTATCACAGACATTTCTCAGAAAGAGATTCAATATGCCCATGAGCTCGGTTATGTAATCAAACTGCTCGCCATTGCGAAGTTAACCGATGACAACCGTGTGGAAGCGCGCGTACATCCGACACTTCTGCCAGAGCGAAGTTTATTAGCGAACGTCGGTGGTGCCTTTAATGCTGTGTGTGTTATCGGATCGGCTGTTGGTCCAACCCTCTTTTATGGACAAGGGGCAGGCGAAATGCCTACCGCAAGTGCTGTTGTAGCAGATATTATTGATGCCGCAAAATCTATCCAGGGGGGCGTGAGTTCACCAATCTCTCAAGCATGGCTTGCGAATTCGCAGACTGAAATTACTGTCTGTTCTATTGACGATATTGAGACACGCTACTACCTCCGTTTTGTTGTGATTGATCGTCCGGGAGTTTTAGCAAACATTGGGAGCATATTAGGAAACCATAACATCAGTATTGCCTCAGTTATTCAAAAAGAACCCCACGGCACCGATACCGTTTCACTCATGATGTTAACACACCAGGCACGAGAAAAAAATATGAAAACCGCGCTTGAACAGATTTACACGCTTGAAGTTGTCAAAGGTGATGCTAAACTTATTAGAATTGAAGAAGAAGTAGCTTTTTAAGTCCAACAGACAAAACAATGAAAGACACGTTGGTTTTTGACGCAAGAAACATTCAAGACGGGGTCTTCAATAATCATGAAGTAGAAATCCCGACTTCGCAGCTTGAATTGGATCTTGAGGATGTCCGATTTATTAGTCCAGTGCGGGGCACCGTTCAACTACTCCGCCACAACGAGGATGATGTTTACGTCAAAGCTGATATATTCACGGATGTTGAAATGCAATGCGGTAGGTGTCTTGAACCTTTTGAAGAGGGCATCACAGCAACTTTTGAATTGCAATTCACGCCAACTAACAATCCCGAAGAGATTGAATCGGGAGGGATTGCAGATGGAGAACGTTACTATGATGGTGAAACTTTTGACATCTCTGAAGATGCCCGACAAGCATTGGTAATTCAGGTCTCAGTTTGGCCTCTCTGCTCACAGACCTGTGAAGGTTTATGCTATGGGTGCGGTATAAATCTAAATGAGGAACATTGCACTTGTCAAGATACAGACGATATTGAATCTGAAGAAACGCTCAGTGTGAATTCACCTTTTGCAGTGCTCCCACAGTTGTTAGAGACAGCGAAGTCGGAAAGTAAATCTAAACCGAAAAACCGTAAGGAGATAATTTCTAAAAATGGCACATCCAAAACGTAAAACATCAAAATCTAAAAAAAGAATGCGGAGAAGTCATCATGCACTCCGGAGCCAAGTTATCACAGATTGCTTATATTGTGGAGAAATGATGGTTTCACATCGAGTCTGCACGCATTGTGGGCACTATAAAGGGAGATCAGTTCTAAAGTCTACAGAAGAACAACTGTAGATAAGACACCAGCGTCTCAATTCTTGCCGATTACCCCGCACATTTGTGTTGATTCCTCCAAATCGGCTAAAAAGGATTCTTAGCATGGACCGATATGCATCAATTATAGGGACAGGTTCTTATCTACCTGAAACCGTTTTAACCAATTTTGATCTCGAAAAGATGGTGGATACCAGCGACGAATGGATTCGCCAACGCACAGGCATTGTTGAGCGACGAATCGCAGAAGACGACATCGCTACTTCGGACCTCAGTGTGCAAGCGGCACGATTAGCTATTAAAAAAGCACAAATTGACCCACTTGAAATAGAGATGATCCTCGTCGCTACCGTTACACCCGACACATTTTTTCCATCAACTGCTTGTTATGTGCAGAAAGGTATTGGCGCAAAAAAAGCTTCTGCAATGGATATATCCGCAGCATGTGCAGGATTCTTATATGGGCTTGATTTAGCAAATGGCTTGATTATATCTGGGCAATATGATACTATACTTGTTGTCGGTGGTGAAGTTTTCAACAAAATTGTTGATTGGAACGATAGAAACACGTGTGTTCTTTTTGGAGATGGTGCTGGTGCTGCCGTTGTCCAATCAACCGAAGAACCGAAAGGAATTCTCGCTTCTTATATCGGGTCTGATGGTGACTATGCAGCAGACATTAGCCTACTCGGCATACCTGCTGGCGGATCAAGAATGCCGGTAACATCAGAAGCAATTGACCAGAATCTGAATAAAATTCAGATGAACGGGCGAGAAGTTTTCAAGCTTGGGGTTCGGCTCATGCCTGAAGCAGCAGAACGCGCGCTGCAAAAGGCAAATGTCAGCGTTGATGACGTTGATCTATTAATACCACACCAAGCGAATTTACGTATTATTGAAGCAGTAGGGCAGAGACTCGGTGTGCCACGAGAAAAGGTATATGTAAACGTTGACAAATACGGTAATACTTCTGCTGCAACGGTAATCATCGCATTAGACGAAGCAATTCAAGATGGACGCGCAAAACCGGGTGACCTGATATTGCTCGTAACTTTCGGTGCTGGCTTGACGTGGGGAAGCACACTCTTACGGTTGTAAACACAGATTATTATACCAACTAAAGAAGGCATAACCTTGAAACCTGAAGATAGAGTTGTTGAGAAAGTTGTAGAGTACTTTGTGGAACTCCGATTAAGAACTGATAACTCTCAAATTTATATTGAGCGTGAGTATCCGATCCGTATGGGCGTTGACACGCGTAGAGCTGACGTTGTGCTTTTTGAACCAGGCATACCAAAAAAGCTTTTAGCAATTGCGGAGTGTAAAGCAGTAGGTATCAACTCGGAGGATGGCCGCCACCAGTTGAAGTCTTACCTCTGTGCTACAGATACATTTTTGGGAATATTTGCCAATAGCAGTAACCGCGAAAGATGGATTTTTTATGAAAATCATGGACGTAACGAGTTTAAAAAAATTGATCTTGAAATCTTTGAAAAGCAAGTCTTTCATTCTGTCCAAATAAGACAAGAGTTAGAAGCAAGAATAAGACAAGATTGGGAAGATCATATTACACAAGAAGTGAAAGAAAAAATAGAACGAGAGGTGAAAACAAGTATTGACCGGAATGCTATAAGATTGTCAATAGAAAACAGCGTAAGACAAGGTTGGGAAGATCGCATTAAGCGTGAAGTGGAAGCCAATGTTGACCGAGGATCAATACAACGTCAGGAAGAGGATCGCATAAAGAATGAGGTGCTGCAAATTAGAAAGCGTAGGTTAGTGGACGCAAGAGTAGAAGAGGAATCGAAAATAAGACAGAGGGTGTTAGCCAGCATTGATAAAGAACATATAAGACAGGAGATAGAAACAAGCGTAAGACAAGAAATGCTAGCAAGCATTGACAAAGAACACATAAAACAAGAGTTGGAAGCAAGCGTAAGACAGCAAGTGCTAGCAAGCATTGACAAAGAACACATAAAACAAGAGTTGGAAGCAAGCGTAAGACAGCAAGTGCTAGCAAGCATTGACCGGAGATCCATAAAATATCGAGAAGAAGAGCACATTGTACAGCAGGCAAAAGCGGGTTTTATGAAAAAAAGAGACACAAAACAAGCAATTCGATTTTTCGTCCTTGGCGTTTTTGTAACGCTAATATTGGGGTTAGTCCTATATGGATGTTAATTGCTTTATATTATACAATGACACAAATCGCCTTTATTTTTCCAGGACAGGGTTCACAAAAAGTTGGCATGGGAGCTGAATTGGCAGAGACCTATCCAATTGCCAAAAATGTTTTTGATGAATCAGATAATTTTTTAGAAAGACCTTTGAGCCAACTCTGCTTTGAAGGACCGGAAGCAGAATTAAAGCAGACAGAAAACACACAACTCGCTATTTTGACGTGTAGTATCGCGACGCTGAGAGTCCTTACACAATTAGGGGTTGTGCCACAGGTTGTGGCAGGGCACAGTTTAGGGGAATATTCCGCGCTTGTAGCATCTGGCGTTCTTGAGTTTGCAGATGCATTACGATTGGTGGGCGCCCGCGCACAGTTTATGGCAGAAGCAGGTGAAGAACAGAACGGCACAATGGCTGCTATCCTCGGAATGGAAGCAAAGCAGCTTGAACACTTTTGTGGGAAGGTTGATGGTATTGTAAAGATTGCTAATTACAACTGCCCCGGACAATTGGTTATTTCGGGAGAAGTTGATGCTGTCAACGAGGTTGTAGCTTTTGTCTCTGCTGAAATTGGTGCAAGACGGTGTCGGCTTTTACCAGTTAGTGGTGCTTTTCATTCACCATTGATGGAATCAGCGCAACAGAAGTTTCAATCTGTTCTCGACTCGGTCCAGCTAAATCCACCGCAAATTGATATAGCGATGAACGTAACAGGCGAGTTTGCAATGGATTTGGATAACATTAAACATCTACTTTTTCAACAGATAACCGAACCCGTTCAATGGGAAAAAACGTTACGCGCTATTGGTAAAACTGGAATCACACATTTTGTTGAGGTAGGACCGGGAAAGGTCTTATCTGGCCTGGTAAAACGAACGCTGCCCGAAAGTGCTGCCTTAAACGTTGAAGATGTTGAGACACTTTTACTCGTAACAGATGAATATGGGAATGGTGGATAAAATGGATGCGACAACAAGTCAGTCTGTCTTCAAAGAAGACATGCTAAGCGGAAAAACAGCGATTGTAACAGGTGCATCGCGCGGTATAGGTGCAGCAATTGCTCACAGATTATGTGAAGTCGGCGCAAATGTCGTTATCTGCTCGCGTTCCGCCGAAAGTGTCTCCCAAACCGCTGCTGTCTTGAAAGACAAAGGCTATTCTACACACGCAATAGCTGCTGACATTTCTAAAAAGGAAGATGTTGAAACGCTTGCTGAAACAACACTCGAACAGTTTTCGCAAATTGATATCCTTGTCAATAACGCTGGAATCACACGTGATATGTTGCTGATGCGTCTAAAAGACGAAGACTGGGAGGCAGTTTTACAGACAAACTTGACCGGAACAATGTATTGCATCCGCGCAGTTCTGCGCCCTATGATACGCCAGAAAAGTGGGCGCATTATCAACATATCTTCAGTTATCGGTTTAATGGGGAATGCAGGACAGGCAAGTTATGCCGCAGCGAAAGCTGGCATCATCGGTCTAACAAAAACAACAGCAAAAGAGGTTGGAACACGCGGCATCACCGTAAACGCTATCGCGCCCGGATTTATTACGACCGACATGACAGCAGCAATACCTGAAGAATTTCAGAAAAAAGCACTTGAACTTATTCCATTACAGAACTTTGGTGCCCCGGAAGATGTCGCAGACCTTGTCTGCTTTTTGGCATCCGAAGCAGCACGTTATATCACCGGTCAAACCTTACAAGTTGACGGCGGCATGGTAATGTAACTAATATATCTCTAATTTTGCCAGTAGGCAACAACTTTGTTTTCTTAATATTGGCTTACCGTAGGGACAGGTAAACATATCGAACCTGCCCTACAAATTAACTTTAGATATTTTAAACTTAGGCGCGGATCCTGTTGTTGATGTATCCGCCCGTTTTGATAGGAGATTAAAAAGATATGGCTACAAACGAAGAACGACTTATTGAAATTATTGCACACCAACTCGGTATTGACGCAGATAACGTAACTCCTGACGCTTCATTTATGGAAGACTTGGGAGCGGACTCGCTTGATACCGTTGAATTGGTTATGGCACTTGAAGAGGAATTTGACCTTGAAATCCCTGACAGTGATGCTGAAAAGATACAAACTGTTCAAGATGCCCTTGATTACCTTGACGAACATGTATAAATTCACTCTTTTTGATAAACATGTTGAGGGTGTGTAGCGGAGAACTACAACCATAGGCATCAATTTAGCGTGTATCCAGGCCCGGTAGGTTCGGTTTTCTAACCGAACCGGACTGATCCCAGCCGAATCCTTGGGGTCTTGTTGAACAGCACTGCTGAGTGGGCAGGACAGTTGAGGTTTTCGTGGCGGATCCAGCAGAATACGCGTATGGTATTCTGCATTGGTTAGGAAACCGCATCTACCGGCCTGGGGCATTCAGCGTCCAACTTTTTTCTTAAATTGACGCTTATGGAGGCGCAAACCCTTGCACTCACAAAGGAGATAATAATATGAGAAAATCACTTTTTACCTTGTTAGCCGTTACGTTGTTATTCGGATTTACATCCTTATGTTATAGTGAAAATGTTGTGTCCCTCAAGCATAACCCGGACGCAGTTTTCCCGCAAATAAAAGTTGATATTCACCTGAGTGGTGGTCAAGGCGTTGCTGGCTATAATGGTTTTATTGTTTTTGATGCGGCTGTGCTGAAATATGTATCAGCAACCATGGGAGATTACCTACCGAGTGGCGGGCCTTTTCTTCGTCCACAGTTGGGTGAAGATGGTACTTATACGCTTGCGCTTGATGTTGATGGAACAACATACACTGGCACGACTGTTACTTTTCCCCCTCCTCCTATACCTGATGGTGATAAACTTTCGTTATCGGAGTTCTTTTTTGAAATACCATCGGAAGCTTTACAGGACCCTTCAAGTGGAATCCCCAAAGTTCCCGCTGCATTTTTGCGTCCGGGTGTGAAGTTGTGGGGTATCTCTATTGTAGGTTCAGCCCCGCTTGGTGCGCATGGCGTTCCTGTTGCAACAGATGGTGATGGCACTTTGGTGACATTGACCTTTGAAGTAATTGATCCACAAAAGCCTGTCTTTATTCTGTTGCCAGGAGCAGGCCTCTCTGATAGCAATGATGTGCCTTTAGAGCCGACGCTCGGAAAGACAGTGATTACCGCTTCATCGCAGGAGGACACAACGCTCTCAACAGATGTGAATGCTGATGGTGAAGTCAATATCTTGGATTTGACACGTGTTGCTTCTGTTTTCGGGCAACCTGTTACCGAAGCGAATCGTTTTGCGGATGTCAATGGTGATGGTGAGATAAATATCTTAGACTTGGTGCAGGTGGCAAATGATTTTGGTAAATCTACAGAATCCACAGACTCTTTTGCAAATCCCGATATGGGTGCCCCTATGCCACCAGAGACTGAAAATGGTCAACAACAAATCGTTGTTGGGATCGCTTTACCTGTAACCGGACATTTAGCAGCGATAGGTGCGATAATGAAATCAGGGTTTGATTTAGCATTTGATCAACTCGCAGGTCTTAGCTATATCATAGCAGATGACAAAAGCACAGCAGATGGGGCAGTTGCAGCTTTTGAGGAGTTGATCCACAAACAAGGCGTGTCCGTTATTCTGGGACCCGCTTCATCGAGTTCTGCGCGTGCAGCGTTTCCAATCGCGCAAGAAAATGGTGTTGTGGCAATCAGTGCAACAGCTGGCGCAAGCGGGCTTGGTGCAATAGGTGATTTCGTGTTTCGAATAGCACTGGCCACAGATATTGTTATTCCGAAAGGCGTTGAAATCACACAGAGAAAACTCGGATACCAACGCGTTGCGACACTCTATGACAAAACCGATCTGTTTTCAACAGACCGCGACGCTACGATACAACTGGCATTGGCTGACAATGGTGTTGAAGTGCTTGGCATGCATACATACAAAACTGGCGATACAGACTTCACGCAGCAATTGACACAGATAAAAGCATTGAACCCGGACGCGCTTTTTGTGTCAGCGTTGCCACCAGAAAAACCGTTAATACTGATGCAGGCAAGAGCAGCAGGTATATCTGTCCCTATTCTTATCAGTTCATTAACGGACGTGGAAGTAGAAGCTGCGGGCACCGCCGCTGAAGGCGCACTCACTTTCACCGGATGGCTACCCACAGCTGAAACACCCGGAAATAGAGCGTTTGTTCAACAGTATCAGAAGACTTACGGCACAGAACCCAACGCATTCGCTGCAGTTTCTTATGCATGCGTCCATGTGTTCGCTGCGGCTGTGAAAAACGCTGAAAGCACGGATGCACAGTCAATACGAGACGCACTGGCACGCATCCAAGACCTTGATACTATTTTAGGCAAGTTCTCTTTCAATGAAAATGGAGACGGTGTTTACGAACCGAATATACTGATTGTTAGAGATGGGGTTTTACGCTTTTTTGATTAGCCAAAGCAAAATAGACAGGACGGACACATTCCCCCTTGATAAGGGGGTTAGGGAGTTAAAAAGTCGCTCTATCAGGGGGACTTTATAGTGGATTTTACAATTATAGTGAAACCTATAATTACTTACACACAATTGTAGCGCAAACTTTTAGTTTGCGTACGCTACTGCACAAACTAAAAGTTTGTGCTACAGCATAGTCTGGCGGTTTAGGTCTCACGGACCAAAGTGTGTATATATTTTTGGATTTTACTATAATGGACATATAAGCTGTAGGAGGGAACTCCGATTCCCGACTACCAGTGGTTTCGTCGCGATTCGGAGATCGCTCCTACAGAATATGTGTGAACTTATTTACATAATTTATTATAAGAAGAAATGCGTCCATCCTGATAGAGAAACACGACAAAAAAAGGAGATATAGATGTATTCTGAAAAGGGTAGCATACTTATTTTTCTTATCGGACTCACCATACTCGTTATGCTGGGATGCGGTGGGAATACAGATGAACCTGGAGATCCTCCCGCAGACGACTTGATGCTTAAGGAAAAGCTGGTAGGAGAGTGGGATGTTGTATCCGTAAATGATATAGAACCGTCAAGATTTCTTACAGTGCTTATGGTCAAGGAATTGGATGAAGATATTCCGGGTGAAGAAGAAAAAACCGTGCCAGCTGCTCCTCGTGAAGGGGAATTTGTTATCATAGAAGATGAACTTCAAGAAGTATATCATGTGAAAGCTGATGTCCAGGACTTCTACTACACTTTTGATGTGGATGATTTATGGACTTTACACGTGAAGTTTGACGTTTTGCCCAATGATGAAGCACCGCCTCGCGAAGGAGATGCAGCCTCTGATCCTGGCGGGGAAGGAGAGGACCCACCACCTGATCCAAATAAGCCAGCGGCACCAGCAGCGAACGGCACAAATGAAACGATAAGCATTGTTGTCGGAACATGGTCAGGCACATACAGTGTGGAAGCCGATCTTTTATCCCTAACTTTAGATGCAGAAGATGTCAAGGTAACACCACATCCCGATTCTAAAGCACTTTTTGAGGAAATAACAGATAGCACCGAAGCCGATGCAAATGCAGAACTAACGGATAAGTTTAGGATTAGATTGATCAACCCCTTTAGCAAAACGTTCATATCTATAGACGATGCCGGTAAACTGATCCTTAAAGTACCTGGCTCTTCACGTGGAAAAATGCACCTTGAAAAAAGGTAGATGTTGTACGGTCGTCCTGCGGGGAAACGCAAACCCCCGCACTTTATCAAAACAAACTCAAAGGAGTAGCTCTCATGAAACACTTTTTGACATTTCTATGCGTTATGGTTTTGTTGCCATTTTATTTTGGTTGTGGGGATTCTTCTGTTGACAATCCCGTTGCCCCTGAACCGGCAGTGGATATAACGGCGGCCCCGTTGGGCAATGATGTTGTTTTTGAGAACATGTATGCTTCGGAAGCGACTCGGCTTGCGGATAAAACACCGGTTCAGATCGTGACGGTTCTTGAGGGTACGGGGCGCGTTACCCTTAATGCACGGTTTCGTGGTGTGCGTGATCTCGGTTATGGTTTTCCGCTTTACGAATGTGAATTGTTAGATGAAGCCGCTGAAGCGATGGGTGGCATTGCCAAAGGTATGTCTGGCAGCCCTGTGGGACCGCCGGGGCGTATTATGGGGGCGCTTGCTTATGGGGAAGCGTTTTCTAAATCACCGATGCGTTTTTTGGTTACATCGATTGATGCAATGGAAGACGCAAAGTCACATCAAACCTTTGGTGATAGACGCGAAGCAGCACCCGCGGCACCGTCTGCAAATATCAACGCTGTGTATACACCTGTCAAGACACCTGTTATGATAACCGGCGTTTTACCGCATCAACTTGAAAAACTCAACTCACTTATGAAAGGCGCGCGCTTAGATTTTATTGAGTTGTTCGCGGATGTCGGCGGTGCGCCTGCAGCACCCGACAATCCGACACGACTTGCTGCAGGGGATATGATTGGCGTTGCGATGGCACGGGGTGATGTTGTCAATGCAATAGGATTTGGCACAGTGACGCAGGTGTATGATGACGGCACATTTGTGGCTTTCGGGCATCCGATGAAAGGTGTCGGTAAAACCTCACTCCCTGTGTATCGTGCTGTTGTCAACGGGATTGTGCCTTTGTATGAAGCTTCCTATAAATCGGCATCTGCTTATGGTAACCCTATCGGCACGATTACGAAGGACCTGACACCTGCAATTGTCGGCGAACTCGGTGTCCTGCCACCGATGATACCGGTCAAGTTAACCTATCAGATACAAAACGATCCCGTTGTAGAAAAAAATCATGAAGTCGCCTACGGACAGGAACTCTTTATCCCCGTGGTCGCTGCACAGAGCATGAATGCGATACGGCAAGAAAAGAGTCCGGGCACAATAGATGTATCCCTATCGTTGTCCTTTAAAGAAACAGATAGAGTGTATACGGAAAGTCTTCGTGACGCTTCGCCCAATCCTACTGGCTACGTGTTTGGCAGAACAGACAGCATTCTCTACAATTTCACGGACCTGTTTGCAAACAAGGCTGGCAAAGCCACATTGGCTGCCGTTGACATCAATATCAAGGAAAGACCACACCTCTATATTGCTGAAGTACACGATGTGGAGATGGAAACGGACACCGTTATTGCTGGCAGCCAACATACGTTCACGGTGGTGCTGTTACCACACTATAGTGTCATCACTGGTGAACGCACGTTGAAGAAAGAAGTGACACTCGATATTCCAGAAGGTTTTGCGGGGGAAGCGCTTCTCAGTATTGCATCAAGCGATCCGTTTGGTCTCATAACTGTGGGGCCCTTTGATACTGACCCAGACGAATCTGAACGCGAACCGCAACCGCAGACACTTGACCAACTTATAGAACAGCTGGAAAGTGTCCGACCGATGGATCCCGGCATTATCACCATCACATTAACACCGCAAGAAGATTCATCTGGAATCACACCTGAAACCTCAATATCAGATCTCTTTGATGAACTCCGCGAAGATTTTACACAAGGGGAGCGAGAACAAGACACGGTGTTATTAGAACCGATTGTGAAGCAAATCGTTATTGATGGGTTTGTTGTCGGTGGGGATTACTCTAAAGATATTTTTATCCATGATTTATTTGAAGGAACAGAACCAGAGGCACCACAGGATGCAGGAAATCAGAACTGATCCTAAGAAGCGTCTTTAGCGTGATCCACAAGGGGTTCTCAGTATCCCCGAAGTATATTGGATAGCAGTGTTTATGTCTCTATCGTGGTGAGAACCACATTTGGAGCATATTCGCTGTCTATCATTAAGAGAAAGGTTATTGCGATGAAAAAAATAAATACACGTGGCTGGTCAACGCCAATGATTATCGGTGCGGGTATCTTTGTTGCGATTACGGGCTTGTTAATGTTTTTTGTTACAGAGGAGCCATTCAAGTTCGCGCATGAAGTGGTCGGCATCGGTTTTGCAGTGGCAATTGTTTTACATATTCTGAGCAACTGGCGTCCGTTTGTGCGATATTTCTCAAAGCGCTTGGCTATATGTGTTATTGCACTCGGTTGGTTGATAGGTATAAGTTTAGTGGTAAGAACGGCAGTCCTGGATGTCGGTGAACCTGATGGTCGAGTTGTTGAACGGATTGAGCAAACCTCGATTCAGCTGCTGGCACCGGTGATAGGTTTAGAGGTCAACGAACTGGTGGAGCAACTCAAGGACGAAGGTTTTGTTGTTGACACTCCGCAGATGACGATCGAACAACTTGCGGATAAACACACTATAGAAACCGATACGATTCTACTCAAGATTTTTCAGTAAAATGTGGTAAAAGAATAGATAGTTGCATCTATCACAAAAACGGCAAATTTGTTAGCACTTTAGGGATCGCGCCGCTGGAGCACGTGTAGAGAAAATACTCCTATTGAAAAAGTAGGTGGCGTTATTCCGCTGTCTTGCGGGGAAACGCGAAACCTCTGCATCTTTTCTATGCCAATTAATACAAGGACTTACGCATTCCCCCTTGATAAGGGGGCAGGGGGATAAATAGTCCGGTATTTCAGTGTTTTTAGTCTTTTTAACCCCCTGCCCCCTTATCAAGGGGACTTTAAGAGAAAATGCGTAAGTCCTGTATAATTATAGTGAATTTTGAAATTATTGGGACACATTTCTGTCTGAGCGATCTCCGAATCGCGACCCAACCCACTGATAGTCGGGAATCGAAGTTCCATGAACTGAAAATGCCCTGTTAATTCTAAAGTTTACTATAAAAGACATATTATGATATATTATATAGTAGGTTCGTATTACGAACTCTCCTCAAAGTTATATTGAGTAAAACATAAAGATGTGGTAATAGGGAAAGAAAGGAATACTTTTTGTACCATTCTTTCCACTTCAAATACCTATTCATTCGAAATTCTTAGATCTTACTCACTATAAGTTCTACAAAAGAAAAGGATTGGTCTCGTGGAGCGTGTAGTTATTACAGGAATCGGCGTTGTCAATGCAATTGGCAACACAAAAGAAGAATATTGGAATGCGCTTGCTGTCGGTAAAAACGGAATCGGCCCTTTAACCTATTTTGACGCAACCGATTATCGCACACAGATCGCCGCTGAGGTCAAAAACTTTGAAGCGGAAAAGTATCTGGATAAGAAAGCTGCATCCCGTTTTCCGCTTTTCATTCAGTACGCACTTGCTGCCGCTATGATGGCACATGAAGATGCGGGTTTGGACTTGTCTAAGGTTGATCTCTATCGCGCAGGGGTCCAAATCGGTTCCGGTGTCGGAGGTATAGGCGTTCTTGAAGAAAATGCAGCAGTACTTATTGATAAAGGTCCTAAACGCGTCAGTCCGTTTCTTGTGCCGTTTATGATCATTAACATGGCATCAGGCCAAGTGTCTATCCATTTCGACCTCAGAGGCCCCAATTCTGCTGCTGTTACTGCCTGTGCAAGTTCTAACCATTCCATCGGTGAATCATTTCGCTTGATTCAACACGGATATGCAGATGTGATGTTTACAGGTGGCACTGAATCAGCGATTACACCATTGGCTTTTGCGGGGTTCTGTTCAATGCGCGCAATGTCCGAACGCAACCATGAACCTGAACGCGCTTCTCGTCCATTCAACAAAGATCGTGATGGGTTTGTTATGGGGGATGGCGCAGGCGTTCTAATCTTTGAATCGCTTTCACATGCTAAAAAACGGGGTGCTTATATCTACGCTGAAGTTGTCGGTTTCGGAATGACCTCAGATGCTCACGATATGGTGAGCCCACCAGATAGCGGAGAAGGTGCAGCAAAAGCGATGGAATTCGCACTAAGTGACGCAAAACTACCGATAGACACTGTTGATTATATTAATACTCACGGTACATCAACTCCCATTGGTGATGTTGCCGAGACTAACGCTATTAAATCCCTCTTTGGCGAGCGTGCCTACAAAATTCCGATTAGCTCTACGAAGTCTATGGTTGGGCATCTGCTGGGTGCGGCGGGGGCTGTAGAACTCATCGCTTGTTTAGGGGGAATGGAAAAGGGTTTTGTCCCTCCGACCATTAACTACGAAGTGCCGGATGAAGAGTGTGATTTAGATTATGTTCCAAACGAAAGTCGTGACGCAAAGATTGAAATCGCGCTTTCCAACGCATTCGGTTTCGGTGGACACAACACCTGTTTAGCAATCCGAAAATTTTCAGATTAGTAGTTGGAATTTCAGTTCTAATTCTGACCATTCAAAGATTCTGTGCATTCAGTATATATCGGCTTCGGAAGCAACATTGACGACAGACTTTCGCATATTCAAAATGCTATCCACGCCTTATCGGAAGCGGAGGGAATTACTTTACAAAAGATTTCCTCCCTTTACGAAACAGAACCTGTCGGATATGAAGAACAGGCAAAGTTTCTAAACGGGGTCGTTGCAATCGAAACATGCCTTTCCCCTCATACCTTGCTGCAAACTTTAAAACAGATAGAAACCGCCGTTGGCAGACAACACCGTACCCGCTGGGGACCGAGAGAGATTGACATGGATATTTTAATCTATGGGGATATCTGCCTGCAAGCCCCCGACCTTGTTATCCCGCATCCAGAAATGCATCTCCGCCGTTTCGTGCTTGTCCCATTAGCTGAAATTGCACCCAACCTTTTGCATCCTGTTTTCAACCAAACCATCCAAACCTTGCTTGAACGTCTTGAAGATGATAAATCCGTTGTGAAGGCAGAAGATTATGATTTATCATCCTACCTATCATCTTAATCAGACTTTTGTAGCACAAACTGACAGTTTGTGCTATCTATCCCGGCAACACTTCTTTTGTTATAGACTTCCACACCGCAATCTGATATAATTTCTTCAACGACTTAAGGAGAATAGAGAAATGCGATGGTTTGAAACACGTGGTCCCGTATACCCTGAAGATAACTATGTTGTCGCCCGCACAGAAGAACTTGCTGATTTTGTAGATCGGTTGAAAAAAGGGAGATACATAGTTCTCTTTGCACCACGTCAGACAGGCAAAACTACGTTTTTCCGAAACGCGCTTGATGCACTTGAAGGCAAAGAAAATGGATATTTTCCAGTCCAACTAAATTTTGAAGGATATGTAGACATTGACGCTACTGTCTTCTACAATTCTCTCTGCAAAGAAATTTGTAAAAAAATTAAGGACGTATTCCAAATGCGTGGTGAGAATCTCTCTGATAAACTCAACCAATTTTTGGAAGATGCACAGATAGTCGATTCTATTTCCATGCGAGAGTTTTTTGAAACCCTTGGAAGTTTGTTGGAAAAGCAGCGGTTTGTCATGATTATTGACGAATTTGATGCTATTCCACCACCTGCTTTACGTGGATTTCTGCATACACTCCGCCAGATATATCTTTCCGAAAAAACCCGATGTCCGTACAGCGTCGGCATAGTCGGTGTCAAGAATATCACACAACTGAATTATGATCGTTCAATATCTCCATTCAATATCCAAGACGAATTCAAATTGCCCAATTTCACGCTTGAGCAGGTGCAAGAACTACTTTCACAGTACACGGACGAAGTTGGACAACCGTTTGACCCTGAGGTGATAGCATCTATTCACAAGCAGACCGCCGGACAACCGGTGCTTGTCAATCGATTCGCACAGATGCTTACCGAAGAATTAGATATTCCGAAAAGCGAACCGATTACAACAGAACACTTTACAAACGCACATGTAAAATTCCTGCGCGAACGGAACACGAACATTGACCATTTGCTTACAAATATCCGCAGAGATCGGCGATTTGAAGCACTTCTTATGAAAATTGCTTCTTACGATGAAGGCGTAGAATTTAACTTGGATAGTGACATTATCAGCGAACTCACCACTTACGGTGTTATCGCTGAAGGTGCTGACGGTATGTGTGAAATTATCAATCCAATTTATCAGTATCGTATTATGCGGGCATTTAAACCGTTAGTGAATGGACTGGAGCATGAATATTTACCAGAAGACAATCGCACCGGATTTGAAGATTATCTCACACCGGATGGGCATATTCAGATGGAAGCACTTCTTGATAATTTCAACGATTTTATTGCACGTGTAGGCTTTAAGATTCTACAAGTACCAGAAACACCACAAGAATATGTTGGACAACATCTGCTTTTCGCTTATTTGAGCCAATTTGTCCGAATTGTAGGTGGAACTATGTATCTTGAGGTTCAGACAGGACGCGGCAGAATGGATATCCTAATTCTCCATAACCAACGAAAATACATCGTTGAAACAAAAATATGGGGTGGGGATACTCGGTATCAGGCAGGCAAAGCACAACTCGCTGCTTATGTTAGATCGGAAAAAGCGGTAGAGGGATATTATGTCGTGTTTGATCACCGTAAGACACCAGAACCTCGGACAGAAACTGAAACATTTGAAGGTTTGACTATTCGCAGCTACGTGATTCCTGTCCTACAAGAACTTCCTTCATCAATTCAACCATAAACTTCATTCAGCAACATAAGAGAATAACCCTTTCTTATAGACTTCTACACCGCAATCTGATATAATTTCCTCAACGACTTAAGGAGAATAGAGAGATGCGATGGTTTGAAACACGCGGTCCCGTGTATCCCGAAGATAACTACGTTGTCGCCCGCGCAGAAGAACTTGCAGATTTTGTAGATCGGTTGGAAAAGGGAAGATACATAGTCCTCTTTGCGCCGCGCCAGACTGGTAAAACTACGTTCTTCCGAAACGCACTTGATGCGCTTGAAGGCAAAAGGAATGGATATTTTCCAGTCCAACTGAATTTTGAAAGGTATGTAGATGTATCCTTATCTGATTTTTACAATTACTTATACGACGATCTTTGCATAAAGATTGAAAATGTTTATGAAAAACAAGGTAGTAAACCTTCTGAAGATATAACCTATTTTTTGGACAACGCTGAGATAACTGACCATGTTACGATGGGAGAATTCTTTAATCAGCTTGGGGGGTTGTTGGAAAAGCAGCGGTTTGTCATGATTATTGACGAATTTGATGCTACTCCCCCATCTGCCTTACGCGGATTCCTGCATTCACTCCGTCAAATCTACCTTTCTGGAAAAGATCGATGTCCGTACAGCGTTGGCATTGTCGGAGTCAAGAACATTCCCCAACTGAATTATGATCGCTCTATCTCGCCTTTCAATATCCAAGACGAATTCAAATTGCCCAATTTCACGCTTGAGCAAGTGCAGGAACTGCTCTTTCAATATACAGACGAAGTTGGACAACCTTTTGTCCCTGAAGTGGTAGCATCTATCCACAAACAAACTGCGGGGCAACCGGTACTTGTCAATCGATTCGCGCAAATTCTGACAGAAGAAATGGATATCCCAAAAAGCGAACCGATTACAATGGATCACTTTACAAACGCACACGTAAAACTCCTTCGTGAACGAAACACGAACATCGATCACCTGATAACAAACGTCCGTAGAGATAGGCGGTTTGAAACACTTCTCATGAAAATCGCTTCTTACGATGAAAGCGTAGAATTCAGTCTTTACAATGAACTCGTCAGCGAACTTGCTACTTATGGCGTGATAGCCGAAGGTGCTGATGGAAGATGTGAAATTGTCAACCCAATTTATCATTATTGCATTATGCAAGCATTCAAACCAGCAGTAAATGGATTAGAACAAGATTACTTACCCGAAGACACTCATGATGGATTCCAAGATTATCTCACACCGGACGGACATATTCAGATGGAAGCACTTCTTGATAACTTCCGAGACTTCATTGCGCGCGTAGGTTTCAAGATTCTACAAGTACTAGAAACACCACAGGAATACGTAGGGCAACATCTTCTCTTCGCTTATTTGAGTCAATTTGTTCAGATTGTGGGGGGCACTATGTATCTTGAAGTCCAAACAGGGCGTGGTAGATTGGATATTCTAATTCTCCATAACCATCAAAAATACATCGTTGAAACAAAAATATGGGGTGGGGATACTCGGTATCAGGCAGGCAAAGCACAACTCGCCGCGTATGTTAGCTCAGAAAAAGCGGTAGAGGGATATTATGTCGTGTTTGATCACCGTAAGGCACCAGAACCTCTTGTAGAAACTGATACATTTGAAGGTTTGACAATTCGCAGCTACGTGATTCCTGTCCTACAAGAACTCCCTTCATCGGTTCAACCACAATCATAACTTGTAATTACCAATCAAGCATGGTATAATCTTTAAACATTTTAATAACCACGTTACCTTTTATGTTCAGGTGGACGATCTTCAAGCGTATCTTGATAAGGCAGAAAGCCTCGGAGCCAAGACCCTTATCCCACCGCAAGAGATTCCTGGGAACATGGGGGCATTCGCGCTTTTCCTTGACCCAAGCGATAATTGCATCGGGTTGTATCGACTCCCAGACTCAAATTAGTCAGATCCGTGCTTCCTTAGGCATGAATCGTAATAAACTTTGAGACTCACAAAAAGAGGGTGGCGAACTGAGGTTTACCACTCTGTTTTTATGACTGAAATATTCTAACTTTTAAGGAGTAACCTCAATGGGAAATCCAGTTGTACATTTTGAAATAGCAGGCAAAAATACAGAAAATTTAAGCAATTTTTACGGTTCGTTATTTGGTTGGGATATACAAAAGGACAATGATGGCTTTTACAACATAATGCCAGTTCCAGATTTAGAGCAAGGGATATGTGGACATATCATGCCCACTACCGATGAGATGTCTGTATCTAACTTTGTTTCTGTTTATATTCAGGTAGATGATCTTGAAGCATCACTTGAAAAGGTAGAAAATCACGGTGGAAAGACACTTGTACCGCCGCAACATATTCCTGGCAGCGGGAGTTCTTTTGCTATGTTCCTCGATCCAAGTGGTAACTGCATCGGTTTGTATAAAGCATAAATTGTATAACCAAGAAATGATGAACAGCGGCAATCATGCAGTTTTAGCTTAAAATAATTTACAAAGGGGAAAATTCCAATGGCAAATCCTGTCACGATTTTTGAAATAGCGGGGAAAAAAGAAGATTCGTTATGCGATTTTTATAGTTCTTTATTCGGTTGGGACATCAATCAGGACGATGATTGTGGTAACACCGTCAATACAGGATCGGATCAAGGGATACAAGGACACATTGTCCAGACAACCGACCAGATGCCGATTACAAACCATGTTACCGTTTATATTGAGGTAGATGACATTGAGGCATCTGCAAAGAAGGTAGAAAGTCAGGGTGGAAAGGTGATTATGGGCCCCATGCCTATTCCAGATGGCGAAAGTTTATTCGCAATGTTCCTTGACCCAAGTGGTAATTGCCTCGGTTTGTTCCAATCTTAAGCAGTAATTGATGGACAGTCGCTTCATTTCTGCGGGTTGTCAGAAATGAAGCACACCTTTTATTGGGTTGTAAAGCAAAGTCATTTTACCATCCTTTTTGGTAAATCAACCAATTTTAGTTGGAGAAATATCATGGGTAGTCCGGTTTTGCATTTCGAAATCGCTGGAAAAGATGTTGAAAAGTTAATTGATTTCTACAGCACCGTATTTGAATGGAAAATTTTTCCACTAAACGATGAATTATACATTGCGGATCCGCAATCAGACAAAGGGATAGAAGGACACCTATTTCAAACAACTGAAGAGATGGAATCTGCAAACCTTGTTATCATATATGTTCAAGTTGATGATATATGGGGCTGTTTGGAACAAGCAGAGAGGCTTGGTGGAAAAATCCTCATACAACCGCAAGAAATACCGGGAAATGCAAGCCACTTCGCTATGTTCCGTGATCCAAGTGGGAACGGCATCGGTTTGTTGCAACGAAGATTATCGTAGTGATAAATCCATTCTGAACCAGTCTTAGGAGCAAATCTTAATGGGTAATCCTGTCATGTTTTTTGAAATTGCAAGCAAACAAGGTGAATTGTTGCGTGATTTTTATCGCGATCTATTTGATTGGACAATTCTTCCATTTAATTGGAATATACCGCACTTTCCGAATGATATTTTTGCTATTGATCCGACACCGCCACCGTTAGACGACAAAGGGATAAAAGGACATATTTATCCGTTATCTGATGATATGGATTTCTCCAATCGCGTCTCAATTTTTATACAAGTTGAAGACCTGCAAGAAACACTCGAAAAGATTGAGATTAAAGGCGGAAAAACGCTCGTACCACCGCAGGAGCTTCCTGATAGCATGGGATCCATCGCGATGTTTCTTGACCCAAGCGGGAACGTTGTCGGTTTACACCAAATATAGGTGCAATTGTTGCACGCAACTTGAATTAAATTTATTAACCCTAAACAATGCAATGATATAAAACATATCAGAAGCAATTTCATTTTAATTTTTTAAAGGAGAAAATACCAATGGGCAATCCTGTCATGTTTTTTGAGATAGCAGGTAAAAATGGTGAAGAGTTATGTGAGTTCTATAGTTCAATTTTTGACTGGGAAGTTTCACCAGAGACAAACAATGTTCACATGTGTAATACAGGTTCAGAAGAAGGGATTCAAGGTATTATTTTTTCAACAACTGATGATATGCCTTCTACTAATCACGTAACATTCTATATTTCCGTAGAGGACCTTGAAGCATCCGTAGCAAAGGTCGAGAGCAATGGCGGAAAGATCATCATTCCACCCACTGAAATTCCGGGTGGCATGGGTTCCTTTGCCTGGTTTGCTGACCCCAGCGGAAACCTAATTGGTCTACATAAACAATAGATAGTTCAAACATTGTAAATTCCGGACTTTTAGAATTAACTAAGAACAGAGTGGTGAACAGATTTCGCTACTCTGTTTTATTTTATAGGAGTAGATTTGAATGGGAAATCCTGTTACGCATTTTGAAATTGCCAGCAAAGAAGGTGAGAAATTAGCTGCGTTTTATCGTTCCCTTTTTGATT
The DNA here is from genome assembly GCA_003635185.1 of Candidatus Poribacteria bacterium. Classification (GTDB taxonomy): domain Bacteria; phylum Poribacteria; class WGA-4E; order WGA-4E; family WGA-3G; genus MSPOR6. The sequence goes on from PYJA01000117.1 coordinate 23,659, forward strand.
GGGAGATTCATCGATTTGATTGGGAAATAATCCCGTTTGCCAAAGGTATTTATGGTGTGATTGCGTCTTCGTCTCAGGGGTTAAAAGGACACATTTTTCCAACAACTGACGATATGGATTTCTCTAATCACGTCACGATTTATATCCTTGTTGATGATCTTCACGCGACACTTGAGAAAATAGAAAGTCACGGAGGCAAGATTCTTATCTCACCCCAGGAAATTCCTGATAACAGAGGTATGCTTGCTATGTTTCTTGATCCAGGTGGAAACGTCATCGGTTTGCACCAACAATAGATAGTATAGTAAAACCTATGTAGCACAAACTAACAGTTTGTGGGACAAAAGAGAAGTAGATTATCAGAAATGGTATAATAAAAACAGAGTGGTGAACAGATTTTGCTACTCTGTTTTATTTCAACACAGTCAAAGATGGGTAGCAACAAGTTCTTCTAATCTTGCAGCCCATGCCTCAGGTGAATGCACCTTCCCGGATCTTGCCTCAATAACCCTTCCATTGTTATCGATAAGTATATATGCTGGAAGTTCGACTATAGCAGCCTGCGCATCTTGCCCAAGACCGAACTGCTGAGCCAGAGGACTTTTCAGTCTACTACCGCCATAGATGTGGTGTCCTTGATGGTTTCTCTCACTGATTTTGCTGCGTAGAATATCTTCATCTCTCATTCCAAAGTTGACACAAATGACCTCAAACCCTTTCGTGTGATATTTTTGGTAAATCGTATCCACACAGGTTATTTCTTGTTCAGAGTAGCCAAAATAGAGTAACACAACCTTTCCTCGGTAAACTGAGAGTGAAACGTGCTTGCCATCTATATCAACCGCTGAGAAATCTGGAACAGCGTTGCCGACACGTGTGGTCTCTGTCCACTTCACTAATTGACCAAGTTGTTTTCCTCTTGTCCCTACTGAGAGGATCGTTCCATCCCGATCAATGAGCCACTGTGATGGGAGACAAATGATACCGAAATACCGGGCAAGTTCTGTATTCCAGCCTTTGCCATCATAAATCTGTGGCCACGTTATGTTATGCTCCTCAATATATTCTTTTAGCTCCGCTTCGTTTTTATCTAAACTAATACCGATTACTTCAAAACCGTTGTGGTGATGTTCTTTGTATGCCTCTTTTATATAAGGTATTTCTGACGCACAGAAACCACACCACTCCGCACAGAAACTTAGTAGCAGTAATTTGCCTTTATAATCCGAAGCAGTTATTGATGTGTCATCATGAGTGGTTGCTGAAAAATCTGGTAGTTTTCTACCTACCCATGCTTTCTGATTCCATACGGTTTCTATGTTTGGATGGCCTTTCCACGGATATTTTTGTGCCAATTCGGTTTCACCCAAGACTTCATAAATATCACCGAGTCCACGTAAAGCGTACCAATCATCGGGTTCTTCTTCAAGACGTTGCTGAAAAGCTTGTTGTGCTTGATCAATCAGCAGCTTACATCGTTTAATCAACTCAGCGTTTTCATCTGGCTTTTTCATCAGATTACGATAGATATGACAAGGGGTTGTACCTACCTCTTTGTATAACTTTGCTAACCAATGGGACAATTCGGTTTTACCATGCGATTGTGCCCTATCGAACAATTTTTCCAGTAACGATAATTCATCAAAATTCCTGTTACTGCTTATCGCAAAAAAGCAGATTTCTGGGTCGTTCGGTACCAACGGTACTGCTTGTTCAATGAATGGGTTTCCTAACCGAAGAAAATTATCATTCTTTTCCACAACGATGGCTAACACTTTTGCTGCAGCTCCGTTTTCTGGCTGTTTTTCAAGCATTTCTTCAGCGAATTCACGGAGTTCCAAATGCATTGCCTTGGGAAAACGTGGAACATACTCAGGAAGGTCCAATGGTAATGTCGTTAATCCATCAGTAACACCTTCTTCTATTCTCGTTTTGAAGTATTTCAGTAGTTGATCCTGAACTTTCTTGGTAAGTACCCATCTTGGGGTTGAGAGGCCCCGTTCTATCAGTGAATCAAGGAATGCTTCCCAAAAATTGACATTTTCGGGTGATTCATCAACTATGAGTGGTTGCTCAACTGCAGCTTGAATTGCTTCCCTACGAAACGTTTCCTGTTCTGTGTATATCAAGATTCGGCATTTTTCAATCGCCTCTTTGCATTTTTTAACAACCCCAACTTTTTCCCTCTTTTTCCATCGTGCCTCGATTGATTTAAGGTTTGTGTAAACTGAATAGGGTGTTATTCTCTCACCAAAATAGAAAGATCTCGCATCTTGAAAGCGTGCAGAATTATCTTGTCGTTTTGACCACTCAAATACATTTTCAAGCACAGTGAGAATCGTTTCTTGAGCTTCTACAATTTTAGCACCGCCATAGTACCGCCTATATTTGTAAATCATAAGCAAATTCAGGCATGGATCTTTTGGTACCAGTGTTAATGCTTTTTCTACAAACGGCAATGACTCCTCGCGTCCTAAGTCCGTATAGGCAACAGTTGCCAATAGCACGGCTGCTGGTCCATTGTCAGGATCAGTGTCAAGGAAACCTTCAGCTAAAGCCCTTAGTTTTGGTAACATCTCCTGTGGTAAACGCCAACAATAGTCTGACAGTCTTGGCGGGAGTGCGGTTTCACCGTCAGTAATTCCCTCTTCAATCTTTGTTCTGAAGTATGCAAGAAGTTTTTCCTGCATCTCTTCGTCTATTTCTGATATGCCACTTTTTAATGAGAGTCCTTCATTATAGAGTGAATTGATAAAGGTATACCAGAAATCTGTGGAATCGTATTTATCGGTCATAATGGTTCTCCATGTTTCGCATTATTCGGAAAAAACTAAACTAAGTTCCCTTTTTCGTCAATGTAGACAACTTCCCATCCCTCAGGTTCTATTCCTTTATTCTGTAGGTCAGTCCTCTGTTCCTCAGAAAGTTTCGGTTCACCGTGAGAAGTTGCTTTAGACTTGATCTTGAAACCGGATTCAGTTTTGCACACGTACATTCTCCCTGGAATAGAGGGTAGCGCATTTTCACCAATCATTGTCCAATTTTTCACATCAGGATTAGTGCGTCTCGCTTCTTGGATTCGTTGATATTTTTTAATCTCTTTATCAATGTATGCTGATTGTTCGAAGGCATCTACATCATCGTCTACAAGGTACTCTTCCGGAAACAAACTCGTGCGTATGTCAAGATATTCCTTATAATCTTTGTAATCATCTATCCTTACACCTTTTTCAAGGAGCATTTGAATCCATTGATCACGCGGGTATTTAGCATCAACATCTCCTTGCGTGTACTCTATACAAAGAGTTTGGCTACCAGATCCATCTGTGATTGTCCTGAAAGCAAAATGTTCTACTTCTGACATATCAAAACTATCAAAATATTCCTCAGTTGTAATGGTTTCGTCAATGAACATCTGCTTATACCATTCAATACGTGGGTCTTTAGTATTTTCATCTATTACTTTAACCTCTACAGGGGAAGCTGGTTTGGCATTTGCTCTTTGAGAAGTGTATTCGGAATCAAACGCTTGCATGATAGATTCAACATTTTGGAGACCGGCATATTTCATGGTTTTTCTCCTCCTCTAATCATTGAGACTTATAGAGGTTTATAATTATTTGAACGCTCTGAATCAGTGAGGTTAGGAAAACTCACCTACCCACTGGATGGATCTGTTTATATGATGCACAAAAAATATCTTATCCTTAATTCTGCACATTTCGATTGATTTTCAAATCATCAAAAACTTGTCCGTTTTGGTCTGTGATGCGGAGGTAAAATCCCCAACCCTCTTCTTCATCACACACTTTGACAAGGATACTGTTTTTGCCCTGCTTGAGCGTTACAGGGATAATGTATCGGTCAATTGCTGCACTATGTGATTTTGTATGTGCAAATACCTCTACACCGTTTAGCCAAGTTTTGCCCTGATCATCGCTATCGAATCGGAATTGGACTTCTCGTTGATCAGGTGAGGTGATGGTAGCAAAGGCATAAGCGACACACCAATCTAAATCTTTCCCAAGATGGATATAACCGTTTAATGTATCATCTGTGCATTTTTGCCAACTCACTTTGCCATTGAAGGAATCATATTTTGCGGTTGTGTCAACTTGTGCTGCGTCTTCTGGAATGAATGCCTTGTCATATCCGCTCCCATTACTGTTATCAAATGGACCGAGGATTAACCACTTATCTTCGGTGATGAAACCGGTTTTTTGTATAAGTTCTTCAGCTTTTTCAAGCATGTCATTTTCACGATAGAATTCAGCCAAAACGAGGCTGGCATTCAATTGCACGCTCAACTTGTTCGACATATCTTGAATTATCTGATTCAGCATATCAACGTAACTTTCTTTGTCTTTGGTGTTTTTGATATCTTCGGCAACCTGTGCAAACAACCCGCGTTCAGAACTTGCTAACGTAATAGCGTTTAACTTTTCCTTGAATTGTTCTAATGGGTTTTTCTCTTTCGGCGAACTTTTTCGTATTTCTTTCCAATCCCACACAAGGATTGTCCCTTCACCACCCCTGCTTGCCATCGTTTTTCCATCAGGTGAAAATGCTAACTGGAATAATCCATTCCTATGTCCATCAAGTGTGGTGAGTTTTTCTCTGGTTGTCAAATCCCATAGCTCAATCTTACCAGCAGTTAATCCACTTATCAGTAAGGTATCATCAGGTGAAAATGCTAACGTATCGCACCTTTTCACCTTTATATCTTCAATTTGAGTCTGATCCGCACATTTAAAAAAGTAGGTTTTTCCAAAAAGGAGAGTCACAGCAAGCATGTCTCTATCTGGTGAAAAGACTAAACCAGTGATATGTTTTTTAGTTCTGATTTTGCGTATATTTCCATCTTTTTTCTTTCTCGCTTCCTCAAACCACTCCCCTTCAAGCAAAGTGCATAATTCAGTACCAGTTTCCGCATGCCACATTTGGACCTTTCCTCCCTCCGTGCCACTGACGATTATTTCTCCATTGGGTGAGAAAACTAACCTTGTGACATCCAGAGGCCGGGGGTAAATTAGATCGAATATTCTACGATTTTTTATCGGATCTAATAGGTATATTTTCTTATATTTGTCATTCTCTAAATTCCACAAGTGTATAATACCGTTAGCTCCAACAGCAATGTTTTTTCCATCTGGTGAGAAAATTATTTTTTGGGCGAGTGAACTACTACCTTTTTGTGTGCAATAATAAATCTTTAACTCTTGCCCAGTTTGGACATCAGTCAAACGCACCTGATTCCCGTGGATGCTTGCAAGTTTTGTTGCATCAGGAGAAAATGCATAAAATGAAGACCAACCTTCTCCTATCCTTCTGCCTTCAATTCTGAATTTACTTTCTGAATTTAAATTTGGTTTCTGTAGTGTGGTCAGATCCCATGATGTCGGTCTTATGTTACTTGCAATACTGGTAAGTGTAGAACTATCCTGAGAGAAGGCAGTTGTATAAACTCCTGATGGATGTCCAGTAATCTGCATCGGTAGTGGATCTCCTGTCTTAATATCCCATAGTAGGACAGTGCCGTCCGAACTGGCAGTAGCAAGTGTACTGCTATCAGATGAAAAAGCTAATGCAGTTGTTTCGCCAATATGCGCCTCAAAAACAGCGAGAGAATCCCTTGTTGTGACATCCCACACTTGCACAGTTGTATCTTCATTTCCACATGCTAAAATCTTATTGTTAGGTGAGAATACTAATTGAAGCGTTTTATTCCTGTCGTTCATATCCTCTTGCCGTTTTTGGAATGTATGTAAATGCTCTCCAGTAGAAGCATCCCATAATCGGATCTGTGAATTCTGACTTCCACTTGCGAGTAGTCTGCCATCTGTAGAAAAAGTTATTACTCTAATAAAGTTTCCTATACCGACCATATTATCTTCAGGTTCTTTAAGATTAAAAGTAAAAATCTCTTTCTCGGTCTCTATATCCCAAATCTCAATTTGTTTCTGCTCCCTAAGGTCTCGGGCAATTGCGATTTTATCTTGTAATAAGGTGTAAAGCATACCACTTTCCAGTGGCGGTCCGAATTTCTTTTTTGCATCTTTTACTTCTACGTGTTTAGTATCAAGATTTATCGTACTTATTGAATGGATCGTGCTCTGTTTGTATTGCCCTGATTCAATACTGACAAGCGTTTTGCCATCTTCATCAAATCTTAATGCTACTGTCTCAGGTGGCGTTTTATCAAGTTGCACTCTTTGGAAAGTTGTCGTATCCCATACATGGAATTCTCCACCATAAAACCTAGTACCTCCACCGTTTACGAGGTAGCGTCCATCTGGTGAAAAAGCGAGGGAACCGCACGGACCTGGAAACAGGTGAAATTCCTTACCTGTATTGGCATCATATAGCCAGATGCCGATAGGACTTCCGAGGGCAAGTTGGTTGCCATCTGGAGAAAACTGCATAGTGGTAATACGACCTTTACCCAAACGCGCTTTTGCATGTTTTGGTAAATTCCATTGTGAGTAATGTTTGAAAGTTCCATCTTCCTGTGTTCTTTTAGATAGGGGTAAGTTCTCCTTAGGTTGCTGTTCAGGAATTGGGTCATTATTTTCCGCGTTTACACTACCAAGCTGCTTCTGTAAATTAGGTTTCAACGCAAGGTTTGCCATAATGGGTGCCTCAACAATATCAATCTTGACCTCTGAATCCGCATCAAAATTATAGGGCTGCTGAAAACGCGTTAAGTATTTGCTGTTTCCAATACCTAACATGAGTAACACGACTACAACTGTTGACGCAGCGAATAACCAGGGAACAAACGGTTTACTTGCAGGGGGTGTAGCAGGTTTTGTTTGTGAAACCTCACGCATGATATTGTCTGTGAGATTCGGTGTGATTTTGAAATGTTCTAATGCCTCTCTTATTATAGGTTCATGCTTCTGTAAACGCTGCTGCGCTCGGCGGAGCCGACTCTTAATCGTGTTTGCGGAGACACCTAAAAACTCGCCAATCTCTGCACATGTCATTTCCCCAAAGTAATGCAATGTCATGACAGTGCGTTCACTCTCTTGTAGTTTGGCAAGCAATTTCTTCACAACATCGCGCTGTGTTTCTGCGGCTGTTCGTTCCTTTTCTTCAACAACATACTCTGAATATGCAGCCTCTTCTATTTGTTCACTGTCTGATTCTTCCAGATGTTCAAGGGACTGTGTGCACATACGTTTTTTACGCAGCCACGCAAAGCACCGACGTCTTGTAATCACAGACAACCAACCTGCAAAACGTTGTGGTTCCTTTAGGTTTTTCAGCTCCATATATGCCTTCAGGAATGCATCTTGGGTAATTTCTTCAGCGATGTGGAAGTCACCGATAATCTGCCACGCAAGCGCGTGAACCTGCTTCTGGTATTTTCTCACCAGCGTTGAAAAAGCATCGTCATTGCCCGAAAGGATCTGTTGGATGAGTACAGTATCATTGTGTTTCATGTGTCACCTCTTGAAATAGATAATTTCATTACCCTTTATATTTTGTGACGCGCCTTGGTGCAGGGCCGGGTGCATAAATTTGCAAAAATTGGAGGAATATGAGTTAAAAAGGTTACGATTCTATCTTTTTTATAGTAAAACGCACTATTACCTGAACATTGGCGAGGTTAGGAACCTCGCCAGCAGCGATGGTGTAGGCGGTCTTGTTCATTGAGATGTCCACATATTTTCGGATTGGAATGTAATGAGACACTTCTGTAGCGCAAACTGTTAGTTTGCGTCTCATCTCTAAAAATAAATTTCGTTATACCGTCCAGCTACGAAGCAAGGTCCCATAAAAGCACAGAGTGATCTTCACTGCCACTGGCAATTGTGTCGCCATTCGGGGAATACGCAACACTTCGCACAGAACCTATATGCCCCTTGAGTTCGTTTTTCACTTTCCCTGTAAGAGCATCTACTAAACGCACTGCTCCATCCCTACCCCCAATTGCGATTGTGCTGCCATCCGGGGAATATGTAACGCTCCAAATATAAAACTTGTGCTCTGTGAGTGTGCTTTTGCGGCGTGCTGTGAATGCATCCCACAACCGCACTGTGCCATCGGAACTACCTGTAACGATTGTGCTACCATCCGGGGAAAACGCAACCGAATTGACAACGTGCGTATGTCCTTTGAGTGATGTTTTGGATTGCCCTGTAGCAGCGTGCCATAGGATCCCCATCTCGTCTGAACTTGCACTTGCGATTGTGCTACCATCCGGAGAATACGCAATGCTTCTAATAGAACCCAAATGGCCTTTGAGTGTGGCTTTGGGTTGTTCTGTGGCGATGTCCCACAGTATTCCGATATTGTCTGCGCCGCCACTCGCGAGCGTGCTGCCATCAGGGGAAAATGCTAATGATCTCACGTAGTCCCTATGTTCTTTAAGTGTCGTCTTCGGATGGCCGGTTTCACTGTCCCATAACCATATCTCTTCATAGCTACCTGTAGCGACTGTTTCACCATCTGGAGCATAAGCAACACTCCAAACATATTCTGTATGTCCTGCAAGCAGACTAACCTCTTCACCGCTATGTGTGTCATATATCCATGTTCCGATGTCGCCAGCAACAGCGAGTCGAGTGCCATCTGGAGAGAAGGCGACATTGCCTATTATACTACTCTTGCCAAGCCGAAATTTTGCGCCTTCAGGTATATCTGATTGTGATGTGTCTTGACCAATATCTGTATTCATTACTATTTTCCTTTCAAAATTCTGAATAAAGTATAACACAAAAACATGGATTAAACAATACTCCGAAATGTTCGGACCCCAATTTGCATTGACATCGGAAGAAATAATCTGTTACAATATAATGAAGATAGGACGAAATAAATTTAACTGATTACTGATTACAATATCAACTAATATTCCAAAACATATTTTCCTGAGGTAAAACGATATGAAAAACCTTGTCGTGGCAATTTTAGCCATACAATTCATCTTTATCCCCCTCGGTTTTGCACAAGAGAGCTGAGGCGCGTGAAGCAACCCCACAATCCCACAAGGTGGGGATAGTGAAGTTAGTTTAACTTCAGAGCAAAAGAAATTTCAAATCTCCTTTGGCACGCGAACATTTAATGCACAGGGCGGACACGACGAGAATAAGGGACTAGCTTCAATTGGTAGTTTACCCGAAGTTGTGGCTGCTCACAAACATGAAGTTGAGATGAACGTTGTGCGGTTTGATGTCGGTCTAAAATATCAACTTAACAAGCATTTTCGACTGGAAACAGTAGTGCCTTATGAGATAAAAAATCAAGATGCCAACATCGATGGACTTGAGAACATTGATGACCCTGAGATGAAAAGAAAAATTTTACTCTATCAAGAAATTCATCACCGAGACGAAACCTATCAAGGCATATCGGATATGGATATTTTGATAGCTTATCACAAACATGGCATCTTTGGGCAAAATGATATGCTGACCGCGAAATTTGGCACAACAATTCCATTCGGTAAGACCGAGGATGACCCGTGGAAACTTGGAGCTATGGGCAAGCAACATCTCCATATCCAATTCGGGACAGGCACGTTTAATCCGATTGCGGATGTGCGCTACAATTTTCCTGTCTATGGCGGATTACGCGGAAATGTGAGTGTACGGAGTAAAGTTCCATTCTATGAAAACAGCAAAACCTATCGCGGTTCGTGGGATGTGACCTATACTACGGGATTGAATTATCGTGTCACCGATTGGCTTTCGCTGCAGACAAGTTATCTCGGACTTTATCAATCTTATGCACATTGGGATGGTGAGATTGACATCAATACAGGATTGCGTTTTAGCTTGGCATCTTTGGGCGCGTCTATTGCAACACCTTACAACGTCCCGTTGACTATTACATTGATGCTGCCAATACAGCAGGAAACCCTTTATGATGATACGGCATCTGGAAATGATGCATTTAAATTAGGGTCGTTGGTTTCTGTCACAGCGTTGTATTCATTTTAATATCATATTCGGAATGCAGTGTGATGCAAAAATTGTGAGACGCAATTCTTCGTCAAAAATTTCATAGATAGGTGGTTTTCCGCTCAATTCCTCGCTTTCGTTCAGGATAATACCAACACCTTCACCTCTGCGTTCTAAAAAGTGTCGGCGAACCACCTGTTTTCTCATATTATCGTCCAGCGTAATTTCCGAAAGTAGCCGCGCGAGAAGTTCATTTCGCGTGGCTTGACTATAACGTAAATTATCCACCGTCACCGTATTTGCCAATGCCCCGGGCGAATAGAGTTCAAGTCGATCATCAAACATAAATAGTCGAATTTTTGAGCCGCTTTTCGAATAATCCCTATGCACAACCGCGTTGACGATTGCTTCAAAAATGGCACGCATGCTGTATTGTGGCATGTCTATTCTGCCAATATCCTTCTTTGCTGCGACAGCGTTATATCTTGTAGCGAATTTCATTGCTTCTATTATCTGTTGGTCTAACGGTCCGCAAATATCTGCAGCATCAATCTGATAATTTGCATCCTTTTCTGTTCCTCTATACAAAACCGCTTGAATGTAGCTGTTGTAAAGATAGTCATCGGGTGTATCATAACACATCAAGATACCGGCAACAGAGGCACAGATTTCCTGCCCTTCCTTGACAAGCAAACGTCTTTTCAAGAGTAGGTCTTCAATCTCATCTTCAGCTACACCTTCTGTGATAAAGCGGCGATAGAGCGGTTCCTTTAGTGTCTCCTGATTTGTGTTCGGGACAAACTGCTCATCAAAAGAGATGGTCCGTGCCTGCGATCGCGTTTGGAACAATCTCGCCAACTGCTCTGGGGACATCTCTCTTTTGGTACTTCCTTGACGAATGAAGTAACCTTTAGCGGTTTTGTGAACAAACAGACTTCTCGGCACCTCTATTTTCAGCAGGTTTTTATTATCAATCCGCAATTTTTCAGTGAAAATCAGCACCATCGGCTCAATGCTGTCTTGGCAGATTTCAACGACTGTCTTTTCTACTTTATCCAGTTCCGCCCGGTCTAAACCGACGATTTCACTATCGTCGTCAACACCAATGAGTATCACGCCACCTTTCGCATTAGCAAACGCGGCGATTTCGTCTGCGAGGTTGCTCCTGCGCGGCATATCTCTTTTGAATTCTATCGTTGCGTCTTCGCCGAGATGGACTTTTTCTATGAGTTGGGTTAGACTGTTAAACATTGCTATTTGTCGGTGATTGCATTTGCATGTTATGCAATATCACTAATGTCGGTGTCATAACTTATCTGTAGTCTAAATTTCCGTTAGCAGTACAGGGGGGTGTATTTAGGAATTTCAAAACATAGTGGACTGAAATTACTTACCAAGTGAACCCTAAATAACCCTGCTACATAATATCACGTTGTAAGCACAGTATCAAGTGGAATTTGGACGGATTCCCAGGGTTATTTAGTTTTATGAATTGCCAGTAGATGAACGTTACTGAGAGTTTATACCGTAGGTCGGGTTGAGGAACGAAACCCGACAGATACCAAACGTGTCGGGTTTCGTTCCTCAACCCGACCTACAGTTGGTTTCTATTGAAACGTGAAAAATATAGCAGAAAAGTCGAAAACTATAGTAAAGTTTAGAATTAATGATACATATTTATGATTTCATCTATGGTTATATCTGCTTTGTATTCACGGAGGCGTTTGATATTGGCAAAGTCGTGTTCAATCGGGTTGTAGTCCGGCGAATAAGGCGGTAAAAATAATATCTCTGCTCCCGATGCTTCTATCAACTCACGCGTCCGAAGGGTCTTGTGGATCTTCGCATTGTCAAGAACAACAACGCTTGTTTCACAAAGCTGTGGACATAAGTAGGTTTCAACCCACGCATTGAAACACGCACTATCACAGCCACCATCAAACAAACAAGGTGCTGTAAAGGTTGAACCGATACGCGCAGCAAGCAGCGTCGTTGTCCGAGTTCTTTCACCTGAGACCAAACCTAAAACAGGTGTGCCTTTCGGGGCATACCCATGATGCCTATAACTCTCGGCACGAAAACCGCATTCATCCGCATAAATGATCGTTTTGCCTGCTGCTTTTTTCTCGGCAAGTGCTTGACGATAGATAGCGCGTTTGGTATCGCACCGCTCCTTATATCCTATCGTTTTTTTTTCGAGTAATGCTGAGTTTGCGCAGACCATACCCGATAGAAGACGCTGAAACACCGAAATGTGTTGCGCGTTCATTGTAGGTCAAGTCTGGGAAGTCAGCGACATGTTTTTTTAGTGCTGCCTCGTTGAGACACCTCATTTTTTTCGGTCCCGGTTTTCCGGGGGGTGCAAGCGGGTCTTCAGCTAATAACCACCTATAAATCGTTGTCCGATCCACAGAAAAACGCCGGGCAGCTTCGGCTTTTTTCCCTCCGTTGTGAATAAAATCTAGGACGCGCTTACGTAAATCTATTGAATATGCCATAATAGAAACATTCTATCATAAAACAGAAAAAATGTTGCTTTAATTCTAAATGCTACTATAAATAACCCTGATACGGATTCCAGATTGCTTGACACTACGAAACATTTTGTGGTATAGTATTGATAATAAACCTACAAGAATTACCTTAGCTGTTGCTGTAATATATAAAAGAGAGTCCAATTTTATGAGACTGCAACCCTCAAAAATATGGCAATACCAGAATCCCGATATTGATACGAGTCTCACACTTGCGGCGGAACTCAGTATCACGCCACTGGTTGCGCGCCTTCTTGTCAACCGCGGCATAAATACAGTTGAAGAGGGGAAAACTTATCTCTATCCAACTTATGATGACCTTCATTCACCTTTTGAGATGGCAGATATGGAAAAGGCCGTTGAGAGAATTCGGAAAGCAATCAAGAACGGTGAGCAGATATGTATTTATGGTGATTATGATGCGGATGGGACAACAGCGACGGCGCTATTAGTGAATGCGTTTCGGCATATAGATTTTCCAGTCGAATACTATATCCCTGATCGATACGATGAAGGATACGGTCTCAATGAGGATGCGGTTAAAGAGATTCATAAAAATGGTTGCTCACTGATGATTACCGTGGACTGTGGTATCACCTCAATTAACGAGGTCAAACTTGCCAATGAACTTGGTATGGATGTGATTCTCACCGACCACCATCAACCGCCAGCAGATGCCCCGCCGCCAGCGTACGCTATTATTTCACCGAAAGTTCCCGGAAACGAATACCCGTACACAGATTTAGCAGGTGTCGGATTAGCATTCAAAGTTGTGCAAGGTTTGATAGAAGATGAAGAATTTCTCACTTCACTGCTTGATCTTGTTGTATTAGGGACGGTTGTAGACATCGCACCACTTACCGGTGAAAATCGGACGTTGAGTCGACTCGGGTTAGCAGAAATCAACAAACGCCGCCGTATCGGCATTCAGAAATTATGTGATGTAGCAGGTTTTACAGACACGCCTCTTGTGGGTCGGTCCCTCTCGTTTGGGTTGGGACCGCGCCTGAACGCAGCTGGGCGGCTGGATACCGCCAAAAAAGTAGTAGAACTGCTCACGACCGAGTCCAGTGAAATCGCAGAGCAGCGCGCATCGGAATTAGACACCTGTAATCAAGATCGTAAAAACATTGAGAATGATATTCAGGAAAGTGCTGCCGCGCTGCTGAATAAAGATGAAAACCTTGAACAGACAAAAGGTTTGGTAGTTGCAAGTGATGCGTGGGGCAAACAGGCGCAAGGCGTTGTAGGTATCGTGGCATCACGGTTGCTTGAACAGTATTACCGCCCTATTTTTGTTCTGGCAATTGATGGCAATGAAGCAACAGGGTCGGGGCGTTGTATTGATGGGATGAACCTTGCTGATAGTTTGAACAGTTGCTCTAATTTGCTTATCAAACATGGTGGACACAAAGCTGCAGCAGGACTTACACTGAAGACAGCGAATATTCCTAAATTTAAAAAAGCTTTCAACGAATTTGCCTGCGAAAACCTCAATGATGAAGATTTGATACCTAAGCTGGCCTTGGATTTTGAAACAAACCTCTCGTCCCTAACGTTAGAAACCCTAGAGCAGTTTGAAATATTAGAACCTTTTGGCGGGAAAAATCCTACACCCCGTTTTGTCAGTAAGGGTTTGACAATAAAAGGATATCCCTCCTTGATGGGAAAAGAGAAGCAACACTTTTTAATGTTCGTCAGTGACGGATCAAATCCCAAAAAGGCGATTGGCTGGCGGAAGGCACAACACGTAACAACACTTAGTAGACCCAACATCTCGTTAGATATCGCATTTTCACCGGAAATCAATGATTTTAACAATACCCGTTCGGTCCAACTCATCCTTGAAGAGTTTCATGTTGAAACTAAAGACCGTGTCCCAAACTTGGTGATCTATCCACCTACTGACATACCTTCTTCTGGAAGAGTCGTAGACCGTCGGAACCAGAATAAAAAAGAATGTCTTTTAGCGTTGCTAAACGAGGAGACACCGTGTATAATATACGTGCAAAGCACCGAGAAAATAGAGCAGTTGTTAACAAGCGTTATCCCTGAAAAAGCATCAATAATTGGTAGGCACGATGAGACAACTACGTCGACAGAAGAAACTGAACTGCTGGAAAAACTGAAGAGTGGTGAGTTGATCGGGGTTGTTTCCTCTGATGCGTTTTCAGCATCTGCATTGGAAGCTGTGCCTATCGTAGAGGAAGTTGTCTTTTGTCATTTGACTGCACAACCTGAAGATTTTTTGATGCGATGTAGACCTGTGGCAAATTTCCAAAAGACCACATCCCTGCATCTGCTTTACAACAAGGAATCAGATGTGAGATTGCTGCAAGAATGGGCAGAACGCACATATCCTGACAGAAAGTTGCTTACGGTACTTTACCGAAAATTGCAGGAGACAGCCACTACAAATTTTATTGACATACAAAAGCTTATAGAAACACTTGATATCAATTCAAGACGTGCTATTGAAGTTGGGTTAACTATTTTTGAAGAATTGGCATTATTAGAAAGAAATACCGAATCTGGACAACAGTACGTCAAACTTTTGCCTACTCGTAAAAGTAATTTAGAGAGATCAAAAACATTTCTGAAATGTCAATGGTTGAAACAGACAAGTCAAGACTTTCTGAAATTTCAACTCCATGAAAATACGCAGCAAATTTGGGAACGGATAAAAGATGAGTTTGGAATCTCTGATTCAAAAGATTCAGAAACATAATCCAGAGGAAGAAACTGATTTTGATTTCCTCAAGACGTGCTATAGCTTTGCTGAGAACGCGCATAAAAAGCAGCTGCGCAAATCTGGTGAACCGTATTTCATGCATTGTATAAGAACAGCTGAAATACTCGCGCAACTACGATTGGATATGGATACGATCTGTGCTGGTTTGATGCATGATGTCCTGGAAGACACTGGTATCACGCGCGTTGAGTTGGAAAAGCAGTTTGGGAAAAATATCGCCCATTTGGTTGAAGGCGTAACAAAAATCGGGCGATATAAATTTAGTGGTGGTCAACGCAAGCGGCAAGCCGAAACATATAGGAAACTCTTATTAGCGACTGCCGAAGATATGCGTGTTATTCTGATTAAGCTGGCTGACCGGCTCCACAATATGGAAACTCTGGATTATTTGTCTACCGAACAACAGCAACGAATTTCTAAAGAAACACTTGAAATTTACGCCCCTATTGCCCATCGACTCGGTATTTGGTCGATGATGAGTCGCTTGGAGGACCTCTCATTCAAATATCTACTTCCTGAAGCATATAGAGAAATCGCTGATCTCCTGAACGAAAAATTATATGAACGACAAACTTATTGCCAAAAAATGGAAGCCACAATTCATGCTGAGCTAAAGAAACATGGAATCTCCGCAAACGTAAGAGGGCGAACAAAGCATATTTATAGTATTTATCAGAAGATGCATCAGAAGGGAACGCCCTTTAAAGATATTTGTGATTTGGTTGGACTCCGTATCCTGGTCGAAGACGATTGGAATTGTTACAGTGCCCTCGGTGTGTTGCATCTGAGATGGAATTATCTGCCAGATCGCGTCCGAGATTGGATAGGACAACCGAAAAAGAACGGGTATCAATCGCTACATACCACGATTTTAGATGATGGGAAACCAATTGAGATACAGATTCGGAGTAAAGAGATGCATCAGGTAGCGGAAAACGGAATCGCTGCGCACTGGAGTTATAAGGAGGGCGTACCGACTACAAAGGAAGCACTTTCAATTTTTGCGAATTATAAAGAGATGCTTGAAGACATACAAGATACACAAGATGTTCCAGATAGATTCATCGAATCCATGAAATTGGAGCTCTTCCAAGATGAGGTCTATGTCTTCACACCGAAAGGTGATATCCTCGCTCTACCTGTAGGTTCTACCGCAATTGATTTTGCTTATAAAATACACACTGATATCGGGAACACTTGTTATGGCGCAGAAGTGAACAACGTGCTTACACCGATCCGTGAACCGCTTCAAAACGGTGATCGTGTTCACATTCTGACCAGTGCTAAAACTACTCCGAGTCGGACATGGCTACGCATTGTAAAAACCTCCAACGCCCGGAGCAAAATACGTCATTGGTTCCGGGACAAAGATAGGGCAGATGCGCTTGAATTAGGAAAGAAGTTCCTTAAAGCTGAGCTGCAAGTGTCATACTTAAATGCCAACGATTATCTGAAATCTCCTAAACTCCTTGAGATTGCGAAGCAACTCGGCCTTGAGAGTGTTGATGAACTCTGCATTCGGATCGGCAATGGGAATGAATCTGCTACACAAGTCGTAAATCGATTGAAACCTGAAAAGGTAAAAGTAGCGGCGGAAGAGCGAACACCAAAACGGACAGAACCGACTATCCAACTTGAAAACGGCATTGACTTAGGGATGGTCCGGGTAATGAAATGTTGTCATCCAATACCTGGGGATGACATTGTGGGTTACCTCACGCGCGGACGTGGCGTATCTGTTCATAGGGTTGGGTGTGTTCGGCTACTTGATGAACCTGAGCGGTTCGTTGCTGTCAATTGGCAAGCCGTAGAAGGCACAAATTACCCCGCCCAAATATTTATTGAATGCCATGACAAACCCGGGATGTTAGGAGAAATTACAACCGCTATCGCCAAATTCCAAGTAAACATCCGCGAAGGGAACTTTAGAGCTTCTACCGTAACCAGAATTGATGATACCGCTGCGGATTATTTTACACTGGATGTAAGCGGGGTTGAACAGTTAAAAGAGGTGATGGATGCCGTAAAAAGCTTAAAAGGTGTGGAAAGTGTCGTCCGAAAAACGTAAGGTGCTACGCCTCGGACGACATACGGGAAATGACTTTCGTAACTTTACCGCTTCGAATACAAGACGTACAGACCCGAATCCGCCTTGCTCCATCTTCAGTCATAGCGCGTACACGCTGAAGATTTGGAAGCCAGCGGCGTTTCGTGTGCCGGTACGATGCACTGATCTGGTTGCCGGTGCGCGGTCTTTTTCCACATAACTTACAGACTCGTGACATTTTTAACACCTCCTTGAAAATTTAATACTTAAAGAATACCACATTCGGGTAGGCAAATGCAAATTTTTCTTTTAAAAAATCGTTTATTTCTATTATTACTGATTACAACCGTCTTATATAGCTGCGGGCAAGGGGAAGTTGAAACACCAAAACCAGTAGTTCAACCAGAACCATTGCTATACGGCACTGTAGCCGGAAAAGTTACTGATGCGAAAACGAACAATCCGATTCCCGGTGCTGTCGTAAAGTTATTCGGTTTAGAGGTAAAAACTGAAGTTGATGGCATCTTTGTGTTTCACGGAATCCCTTATTTCGATGAACAAACTATTACGGTTACTGATCCTGACTATCAAGCATATTCACAAACTTTCACGATCAACCAAGCACGTTTGACGGTCAATGCAGCGTTGACACCGCTCAAAGACCCTACAGACGAATTGAATGCGTTTCTTGAGAACCTGTCGCAACTGCTTGAATCATTAGACCCGGAAAATCTTCCAGCAATTGAGGCACTCTTCTCCGAATCTTATGTTGCATCTGATGATCCCGTTACGACTTTTGGTGTCTTATCTGGTGTAATTCCCCCAAATTACGAAGGCGTAATTCCAACTTTCATAAATGTGTTTAACACATACTCATGGTTGGAATTTGTGTTTAGAGATAAAGTTATGAATATAACGCATGCCAGGAAAGCGTCAATAGAACTATTTTTGGATGTAGACTCTGAAAACGCAGAAGACGGTAATCTTAGACACCTTAATGCAAAATGTAATTTTGAATTTCGGCGTGAAGGTTCTGATTGGAAGATTGTTTACTGGCAACTTTTGACTTTAGACGTTCGCATGTAACAGGTTCGCTAATGCAGCGAATTCAGTAATATCTAACGTTTCAGCACGTCGTTGCGGTGCAATTTTTAATTCTGTAAACGCTGCGTTCAGTCTTTCTGGCGCAGCGAATCGGCGCAACGAATTTTTGAGCATCTTTCGCCTTCCCCTAAATGCTTCCCGAACAATCCGAAAAAAATACGCTTCATCGTTTACAAGGACCCGTGGTTTTTCACGCATTGTTAGTTTCAGTAGAGCGGAATCGACTTGTGGAGCTGGAAAAAAGTTTTGGGGTGAGAGTATCCCTATTAACGTGGTATCCGCATAGTAAGAGACACCGATAGTCAATGCACCGTAGGCCTTCCCACCGGGTGGGGCGACAATCCGTTCTGCTACCTCCCGCTGCATCATGAGGACACAAGTATTAAGTTGATTTGTGTGTTCCAGAAGCTTCCACAAGATTGGAGTCGTTATACCGTACGGAAGATTTGCTATAACCTTTGGGCGGGTATTCGGAGGGAAAAGCGATGAAAACTCTATTTCAAGGACATCGGCGCGGACAATTTGGACATCCGCATCAGTTGAAAATTGGGTCTCTAATTCTTTATATAAAAGCGGATCAACTTCAATGGCTATGACAGATTTCGCTTTTTCAGCCAACGCTGCTGTGAGACATCCAAGGCCGGCACCGATTTCTATGACCACATCTGTATCAGTAACTTCGCCTGCTTCAATGATAACGGATAAAACATCGGGGTTGATGAGGAAGTGCTGTCCTAACTGTTTTTTGGGGTGTGTGCGGTGTGCCTTAAGAAATGCTTTCGCTTGTTGCAGAAGTGTCATCGATTCAAAATTGGTCACTATTGCAATACCTACTGCGTTTGACGTTATTTATGCTCTTTTTCTGATTTCTGACGTATCAACACTTTGAAGTCTTCCAAAAAACTTCTAATCATACTTTGAACCATGTCTGCCGCTCTCCATGGTAGAGATAGTTTATCGTAGAAGATCGCACAAGTATATATAAATCTCTTTATGTTGTTCATCTGTTAGAAAATCAACTGCTTCCTCAATCATGATGCGTCCCTGCCCTTTTTCACCAGAAAAACGATAATGATAATAAAGATAATTTGCCAACCTATGAAGCACGTGTTTGGAATTCGGCATCATTTTTAAAAGTTTCCGGTATATTGGCAATGCTGTAGTTTCGAGTGGGTGTGCAGCTGTCCAAACATAAAGCGTGGTGAAGTCATTAGGGGTCTTGTCAAGTGCCTTCTGTGCGTAGAGTTGCGTATACCCATCTAATGTTTTTCTTGATACATTAGGGGAATGATAGGATGTGAGTAAATACTTCGCCGCATCTAAGTCGGAGAGTCCTTCAACTAATATCTCTATTTTCATTAGATCTTTTTGTTCCTTTGTCAGGTCTAATAAAAATATCTCCCTAAGACGTTTCTGTTTCTCTGGCGATATTACGGGATAGGAAACATTTCTCTTTTGACGGCTTAGAACAACAGTTATCATATACTCTATATCGGGGATCCATAGGTACGGATCCCCGATATAATCAGCAGTTGGTTTTGGTTCAATTGCAGTCTTTTGTCCAGCCACACTGCAACCTATTAGCAAGGTAATGATAATCATCAGCAGGAAAATTAGAGTGTCTATGCGAATTGTCATGCGGGCACCTTTATTTCTATTTTGTTTCTTTGTGCCATTTGCAAAAAGGACGTTGGTTAAGTTGAGCCCGTGGATCTCTTCCGCACGCTCAGCTTTTTACTATTCATGGTAGCGTGTCCTCTCACTACGGCACAAATTCCACTCCCTACGCCAACCCGAATTCCTTGCTGCCGAGCATATACGCCTATTTTTCCATCAATTTCACAATCCGATCCAAAATAGCATTTGCCACTTCTTGCTTGGACAAAAGTGGGAGTTGTTCACACTTGCCTGCTTTGTCAAGCAGTGTTACAATATTTGTATCCTCTTCGAATCCTGCCCCCTCTGCAAGGATGTCATTTGCAACAATGAGGTCACAGTTTTTGCGAATTAACTTTTCTTTAGCATTTTCAAGGACATCGTTCGTTTCTGCAGCAAAACAGACGGTTAACTGATGCGTTTTACTTTCACCAATTGTCTGTGCTGTATCTGGGTTTTTCTGTAAAGCGATGTTTAATGTGTCGGTATGTTTCTTAATTTTGTGCGGTGTATATTCTGCTGGCCGATAGTCTGCAGGCGCAGCTGCCATGATAACGATGTCTGTTTCCGCAAATGTTTGTAGGACTGCCTCATGCATTTCCTGTGTCGTTTGGACATTGCAGGTTTCAATTCCTGTTGGAGGGGGAACTGTTGCATGTGCGCTAATCAATTGGACAGTTGCTCCTCGGCGCGCTGCTGCTTCAGCAAGCGCATAACCCATCTTTCCACTTGATCTGTTTGTTATGAACCTAACTGGATCAATATGTTCCCGGGTAGCACCTGCTGTGACGAGAATTCGTTTTCCATGCAAATCTTGTTGGAAGTTCAAAATTGCTTTTGTGTGTTCGAGAATCGCATCTACTTCGTTCAAACGACCAATGCCTTGATAGCCGCACGCAAGATCGCCACTCGCCGGTTCAACAAATTGGACACCATGCTTGCTGAGTGTCCCTATATTCTGTTGTACAAATGGGTTTTGATACATGTGTCCGTTCATGGCAGGTGCCACGAGAATAGGACAATGGACAGAGACAGCGACAGTAGAAAGCGCATCATCAGCGATACCATTTGCCATCTTTCCGAGTATATTTGCTGTTGCGGGAACAATAGCGAGAAGGTCAGCTCGGTCGGCCAGATCAATATGTGGAGGCTTCCAATCTTCACCCGTCTCAAACAGATCGAGTAGCACGGGATTCCGTGATATAACTTGAAATTGTAGCGGGTTTATCAAGCGGGTCGCGTTTTTTGTCATTACAACGTGAACAGAAGCGTCCCATTTCACCAATTGACTCGCATAATCAAGCGATTTGTGGATAGCAATTCCACCAGTAACACCTAAAAGGATAGTTCGGTCTTTGAGTTCCATGAAAAATCAGGATTACAAATCCTGCCTATTGGGAATACTAAAAGATTTGACAAAAGTTGGTGTCTGTTCAGGGGTAATACGGCACCGTTCCGTAGAGATAATCGCTTGAATTTGGGAAACCGCCTGTTCTATCGCGTTTTCAGGATTTATAACACAGTAATCGTAATGTATAATCTGGCTAATTTCGGTTTTAGCAATCTCTAATCGGTTTGTGAGTTCTGCCTCGGATTCGGTTTTTCTGCTACGTAGGCGTTTCTCTAAAATAGCGAATGATGCTGGAATCAGGAAAATCAGAACGCTTCTTGTGAGGGAAAGGTCCTGTTTTCGGACTTGTAGCGCGCCGTTCACCTCAATTTCTAAAATTGTGTCTTTTCCTTCTTGACACGCTGTCTCTATTTCAGATTTTGGTGTTCCATAGTAATGTTCACCGTATTTTGCCCACTCTAAGAATGTGTTTTGCTCTATCTGTTCTTCAAACTGTGCGGATGTCAAAAAATGGTAGTCAACACCGTCAATTTCACGAGGGCGTGCAGTGCGTGTTGTTGCAGAAATAGACAACCGTAATGTGTCATCTATTTTGCACAACGCATTAGCCACAGTACTTTTACCACCCCCGGAAGGGCCGGAGATGACAACGACTAAATTATGGTTTTTAAACGGTGCGGTAACCATTTCGGAATTGAATGAGCGTTAATCTGCTGCCTCAGCGAGTTCTAATAGTACTGGTGATTCAACGCGGATAGCATCCTTGATACATACCTCTTCACACAACTTGCAGCCAACGCAGTCTTTCGGTTTGACTAATTCACAGATACCGAAGAAACTTTCAGCATGTTCGCCAGTTTCAGGGTCTTTGAGTTCAAGACATTCCCACGGACAAATGTGGACGCAGAAATCGCATCCAGAGCAGAGTTCTTCATAGATAACAGCGATAGGTCTGTGTGTTGGACGACGAATAAATTTGCACACTTCACCGAATTGGTCACGGATTGCTTCTACCGGACACACCATGCCGCATGCGGTACAATCAATACAGATGGTCGGGTCAATGATGTGCAGCATATTCCGGTCGCCAGTAATTGCATCCACAGGGCAATTGGTCAAGCATGCCATACACCCAATGCATTCGTCAGTAATATAATACGCCATAGAAACAGTACCTCCAAATTACCTATATTTTAACATAACTTGTTGAAAATGTCAAATTGATAATTTTTCACCCCAATAGTCGTCACTAAAACCAGGCGCGTCGTCCTCGGCTTCTTCAACGATGAAGATTTTCAAGAATGCTTAGAAAATGAAGGAATAGACGCACTCGCTTTCATTCAAAGGCGCGTCCGAAAAGGCAAGAAATAGTGCCCTCCACCCACTCGCTATGCTTACCCCCGCTCGCAGGGGTTGGAGGTCTCTACATCTCCCCCGCTCACGAGGGATAAAGGGGGGCATACTGTAAAAACGCGATGCTATTGCTATCCGGAATCGTGACAACTTCTTTATAGTCAGGTGTTAGGGCGTGTATGCCGAAATTCTGTGTACGGCTTCTTGGGTCTAAGACAAGAAGTTGAAGGCCAAATACGGAGCCGTTCATATATCTATCTTCTACAA
Organism: Candidatus Poribacteria bacterium; assembly: GCA_003635185.1. Classification (GTDB taxonomy): domain Bacteria; phylum Poribacteria; class WGA-4E; order WGA-4E; family WGA-3G; genus MSPOR6. The sequence goes on from PYJA01000117.1 coordinate 46,631, forward strand.
CCATAACCACAAACTCTCCGTCTGGGGAGTAAGCGTTTGGATGCTTGAGACCTAAGTATCTAAAGTTTTTCAGTTTTGCGGCAGAAGCGGGGAGAAGCAGGCACGCAAAAATTAAAAGACAGAAGGCTATAAGTTTAAAGAAACGTTGCATTGGGTTCTCCTTAAAAAATTAAAATTGAAGTATATTTTCATTTATTCGGATATGTCCGATCGAATGCCATTGGGTCTTTTATGAGATCCAGTTGGGTTGGAATTCCATCACGCTTGACTCTCACACTATCTTTAATGCGCGTGCCACTTGCGGATATAGTTGTGACGGTAACAAGGTATCCCGCCGGGATCTGGTTGATATATTGATACGTGTCGGTAACACTTGTCAGAACGATAGTATTCGGCCATCCTCCTGCTATACCAGCATACCACTCTATTTTTATCCATCTTACTGCGTCCTGATATTTCGGAAAAGGTGAATACGGTGAATAGGACACAGGCCTGTTATTTATGGCGGTGTTGTCTACATCAATAATTTTGCCATGAACGGTGCCTCGGGACGACATATCATGCCATGTCCAAAACAACGGTACTGAAGCGCAAAAGGCAATAAATATCGATAGAAATACCCCCCAAATAAGTACGGGACGGGTTCGGTTGTTAAAAATTGGATGTACGGGTTTGTGCATTGGATACACCTGATGCGCTTATATAGTGATTTTACAATTAATTGGACATCTGAGCTGTAGGAGGGAACTCCGATTCCCGACTATCAATGGTTTAGTCGCGATTCGGAGATCGCTCCTACAGAATATATGTGAACTTATTTACATAATTTACTATAAGCAAGACAAAGAATTCACTTCAGTTTTGTCTTGCTTATAAACTGTCAGGGAAACTTTTTGTTCAAACTTCCAACCATCTTTGAAAGTAATAGGATGGGGATTTGACAGAAGGTGTTAAGATGCCTCCTCTACAAATTCAGATTCAACGGGAGACACGACAAAATCAACGCGTTTCGGAATACCAGGCGAAATAGGCAACCCAAGCCAACGCGCGCCAAGAAACCATTTTACCTGTTCAATCTCACCTATATCTTGGTGTATGTAGTTCTTATTTCCTATTTTGGCTGTTAGTGTAAAATCTTTACCTAAAGGCACCTCGTTCTCAAAACTAAACTCCCCCAAGGCATTGGTCCGAGTAGGTGTGCATGGCTCTAATAGAGGGTGACTATAAGAAATTTCAATATTCTCAAGTGGCGTGAAAGTTGACCCACTCTTTCCCACAACGACTTTTCCAAGAATTGAACCTTTAAAAAAATTACGCCATTTATTTTTTGTGAAAGTCACAGCAATTCCTAAAAGAATAGAATAAGCTATACCTGCTAAGGTCCCAAAGATAGAACAAAGAAGGTATAATTCTATGAACGCAAATACAGGTATCCACCTATCATTAAACACCGGATGGACTTTTGAACGCATACGTGTTTTTATTTTGCTACGTTTAGTCGTATGCAAATCCTGTTCCAATACGTTCTTCGTTTTGTAGTGTTTCAATTCTAACTCCGTATTGCCCGGCAAGTGTGCTGAACTCTATCGTTTCACCGATAGGATTGAAGGTTGCATCTAATGCTCGTATAAGTTTACGAGTCGAAAGGTGTGAGGTTGCATCAATCAACCAGATAGGTCCGCCTGCCGATATAAGTTCCTCTTGTTTAGGTGAGGGGGTCTTATCTTCAAGTGGACTAAGATCTACCGTCCATATATCAGATGTCAACCCATACGTATCGGCCAGTTTATGAACTCCTACAGGAAATCCTGTGAGTTTGACAAGGTAATCTGTCCCTAAGTTTGATTGTGGATCTGGCATTGTTTTGTATAGCAACATTGTCCCGAATGGTGAAATTTGAAAATTGGAAATATGTGCTTTTTTCACTATCCTTGTCCATAACGGAAAGTCTACAGCGCCAAGTGATAAACGCCATATTCCTGTTTTATCTAAAACATAGATATAATTAGAGTCTGAAGACCAGTGTATCTGTGTCTCCAAATTGATTTTCGGCATCGGTTGTGTAAAAAGCTGCGGCAGCTTTTTGGGTTTCTCAATGGGTACCCATTCTGTCCAAGCTTCCTTCTCCGCGTCTGAAAAAATTATATCTCCTGATTTTGTTTTCCCATAACCCTCTTCTGTCAGGATTATCCATCCGCCATCGCGTTTATAGAAGGCACGGTTTGCAGCAGCGCTCTGTTTTTGTTTTTCTGAAGCCAAGGGATGTGCAGAAAAATCTTGATACACACAAGAGGTGCGCATGTCTTTAGAAAAATGAAATGGGGCAAACGCTTTATCGAGTCAAAAATGAACCGTATTCTGATTTTCTACGCCAACAGCTAAAATCACCTACTTTGAAAATGGATATTGCGTAAGTCCTGCATTAGGAAAACAACGAGAAAAGTTAATCGTTTCAAACTATAAAATAACGAGGTGATCACCTGCTATGTTTTAATATATCATTCTCACCAGAAATTCTTTAGCTTTTTTTTTTTTTTTGCAAAAGCATCAATTTATGGCAAATTATGTTTACGACTTACTTACGGGCCTATATAAGCAAGTTTTGTGCCAATTCCCATAATAAGACACATTTTGTGTCAAAAACCGTTGAAAATGGAAATATATTTCTCAATACTATCCGTCTAAACACACGTGTAGATTGGATTCTTCATCGAGAAAGAATAAGTTCGGGATTTTATTTTAAAACGAGACGTGGGTAAAAGATGGAAGCTGTTTGATGGACAAAAAATGTATGTCGAGCGGCAAAAATTGTAGCTTGACATACAAAAAATGTATATCAAGCGGCAAAAATTGTAGCTTGACACACAAAAAGGTTGGTAGTTTCCTTTAAATAAAATGCAGCAAGATCAAGTTGATCCTAATGCCGCGTCCACTGGAATTTTCAACAGTAAGCAATTCGGGGATACTACGAGTCAGGTGGGGAATGCTGCTGATTTTGCAGAGAGATAACAGAACATCACAACAACAAAGATATATTCACGCGGTAGGTAAGTGAGGTACTACCTTAGCAATGGGGCGTACTGGATTTGAACCAGTGACTTCTACCGTGTGAAGGTAGCGCTCGTACCCCTGAGCTAACGCCCCATGAGAAGAGATGGGCCCACTAGGACTCGAACCTAGGACCAGCCGGTTATGAGCCGGCGGCTCTGACCACTGAGCTATGGACCCATATTATTTATTAAAGTAATTATACTTTGTTTTCAATGAAAAATCAAGTGTTTATGTATATGTAATTGAGGCAACAGTACATTTTCCTTGAACAATTAAACCAAATCTGTTAAAATGCTCTCTAATTAGTCCGCACCGATTTTGAGTTTTGGGCCAAGGAAATGAATGCAATAAGAGAAGCACGCTACAATTTGGGCGTAGCGTATCTTAACGCTGCCCAGTATAAAGAAGCAATTCATGAATTTGAGGCAGTTATCCAACTTGACGCAGACTTTATTGATGCCCACTGCGGACTCAGCTGCGCTTACCTTGAATTGAACGAACTTGATAAAGCAGAAACATCTGCCTTAGCAGCATTAAGTATCGATGCCGACTATCCCTCCGCGCTTTCACTGGTTGATGCCGTAAAAAATTCACGCTACGATAACGGGACTACCTATCTGAACGATGAACGCTATAACGAAGCGGTATCAACGTTTCAAAAAATCGCAACATTAGATCCAGATTTTAAACAAGTTCACTACAATCTTGGCCGTTCTTATATCGGTCTAAAAGAATTCGGCAAAGCCATCGATGCATTTCAATCTGCTATTGATTCAGGCGCTGCTTTAGAAGATGTTCACTACCATATTGGCTGCGCTTATGTTGAACAGAAACAATTTGGTAAAGCGATTCCACATCTTGAACAGGCGATAACTCTTGACCCGAATCTCAAAGAAGCACACGACATTCTTGCATCCGCCTATAGAGAATCTGGCAATTTAGAAGCATCCACAAATACATTAAAATTAGATCCAGATCACCAACCGCCCCGCGATCTCGCTGAAACGATAAAGCTGAAACACTACAATAGAGGGATCGCTTATCTGAACGATGAACGTTATAGCGACGCTGTTGATGCATTTCAAAACGTGTTTACCCTTGATCCCGACTTTACGGAGGCACATTTCAACCTTGGCGTAGCATACCTCAAAATGGAAACTTATCCGCGTGCAATAGAGGCACTTAAAAAAGCTGTAACTCTCGATCACATGCATAAAGCCGCATATCACGCACTTGCCCTCGCTTATTTCGGGCAGCATGAGTTAGAAAAAGCAAGGCATGCAGCACAAGAGGCTTTAAAAATTGATTCTAAATATCCGCCAGCACTGTCTTTTTTAGAAACAATTGACCCCAATTTCTCACACTTATCGATCCCCTCTTCAATAGAAACACAGGATGCTCCTATTCAACCCAAAATAGGTCCTGATGAAGACCAATTTATTGAAAAAAGTGAACAAGCGCGCGCTGTTGAAAACGAATCTCAATCGACAGAAGCAGAAAAGGATATGCAAGAGAGGCCTGATATAAAAATGGATTTGGAACGCGGGCTGACTTTCCTCAAAAACCGGCTGTATAAGGAAGCGGCTGCTGCATACAAGCGGGTGATTAGTGCAGATCCAAATTGTATAGATGCCCACTACGGTTTGGGAGAGGCTTACTTGAAAATTGGGGCGTTTGATGATGCTAAAACTGCTGCTGGGGCAGCATTGAAACTTGATCCACATCATCAGCCCTCACGCGGACTGCTCCAATCAATAAAGCACTTAACAAACCTTGAAAAAAACGAAAAAAAGCGGGAGAAAGTTCTTTCATATACGTTAATTGTGGCAATGATCGCTTTAGGTGTTTTTATCGTATATCGGTTTGGGTTGATAACGATTCCTGATTTTTTTATCCCAAATAACGGCACTGAAAATAGTGTGGAAGGCAATCATAATCAACAGCTACTGCCTCCGAATATCTCAATTAAAGCCTCTTTAGAAGAACCTTCAGGTAACGGTTTCATTGATGCAGGTGAAACAGCACATTTGAAGTTAATAATTAGTAACAGAGGTGGTCCAGTAAGTGATTTTAAGATAGCGTTTAAACCGAAGTCAGTCCGGGGGTTACGGTTTAAAATGCCCACAGAAACTTTCAAATTAAGTAAAGATGGATCGAAAACTGTTAAAATTGAGATGAAGGCGGACGCAAAGGCACAAGCGCGAAATACATCTTTAGAAATTCAATTGATTGGAGAAGGCCGATCTCCCCTCAAAACAGAGAAGTTTGATTTTAAAATTATGCGCGAAGGTCCGGAACCTGAACTGGTAAGATAAGGAGATTAATTGTATGGAATCGAAAACTTGGGGAATTATAGGCGGTGCTGTATTTGTAATTGGGCTTTTATATTTTCTTATGGGTAGTTCCGTACCCGTAGAAAGGCATTATCAAGATGCTGAAGCTATGTTCAAGCGTAGAGACTATCATGGTGCGATCAAAAAATATAATAAAGCAATCAAGGCATCTAAAAAACTCGGCGCAAGAACCGATCATATTGATAAAGATTTTCCAGCTTTGGCAAACTATAAAATCGTGCTTTGCTATGACAAACTCGGTGAGACTACTGAAGATATTCATTACTACACAAAGGCTCAGACACATATCCGAAAAACCCTGGGGGAAACGGATGTCTACAAACATAGAGAGAACTTATACTATTTGTGGGCACAGATTCTTTACAAAACTGAAAGTGTTAAAGAAGCAGAAGCAAAATTTACGTATTTCATTAAAAACTTTCCAAATAGTACTTATGTTGAGGAGGCACTATTTCACATCGGAAGGATAAATTATAATACACCTAACAATACGAAAGCTCAAATCGCTTTTGAAAGACTGATTGATGATTTCCCAACCTCTAATTATCGTAGAGAGGCAGAATATTATATCGCTCAGCTATTAGTCGCTATCCATCAGTTACCTGACTCTTTTAGCAAGAATGTTAGTGATCCACACAAGCGGCCACAAGCACCTGAAAAGAATCCTAATATAGAATCTCTCACTCCGCAACCTAAATCTGAAAAAGAACTTGAAGCTGAGAATATGTACAAAATCGCTATCAGTATATTGCAAGAAGATAAAGATTATGAAGCTTACCAACTTTTTTCAGCTATTATTAAGCAATTTCCTGAAAGTGCATATATCTCTTTCGCTTATGAGGGAATAGGTGATATCTATAATGACTCTGAGAATTATGTGAAAGCTCGAGAGAATTATGACTTGGCAATCCACAGTACATCTGACAGAAATAGAATTGATAAACTTTATGATAAATACCATCACACCTATCTTGTTCCGGAATATTCAGAAAGAAAAACTCAGCCAAAGCTTAATTCAGAACACTTCATAAAAGCAATTCTTCTGCGAAAGGAAGGAAAATTCGAAGAAGCTGCTCCGCTTTTTGAAACACTTTCTAACAGTCAGATACCTGCGGCAGATATCGTCTATGCGCTTTATTGGGGTGGTTATTGCTATTACCAAGCTGCTAAAGATCATGTGACGTTATTCAGTAAATCAGCGGATTTATTTGGTAGACTCATCAGGGATTATGGAGACAGTCCAGAGATTGTTAAAACGTATTACTACCTCGCTTTGGCATACTTGGAATGGGGAAATGCTGTTGGAGGTGGCGAATCCAGATATCAGTTGGTTGTACAAACTGTTGATGAAGCAATCAGTCAATTTACTAATATTGAAAATGATTCTGATCAGAGATGGCTGAATCAAATGCGTGATTTAAAAGAGAAAGCAGTTAATAATTTACCTAATCATCCTATACCAGTGCCTGATCCAACGATACCAGATAGCCAAGAAGATATGAAAGTTAAACACTATGATCGAGGATGGGCTTTTCTTGACGAAGGTCTTTACGATTATGCAATTGACGAATTTGAAGAATGTATTGACATTGACCCTAAATTTAAAAAAGCGTACTGTAACTTAGGCGTAATTTATATAAAGCATAAAAACTATTCAAAAGCAATCAATGAACTTAAAGAAGCTATAAAGATCGACCAACAGTTCAAGGAAGCACATTTCAATATAGGTCTTGCTTACTTAAGACTCGGGAGATTTGAAGATGCCAAAAACGCCGCCAATGTTGCTTTACAAATTGATCCAAATTATGAAGCAGCAGTAGTGCTTAGGGATTCTATTGCAGATTAGTTATACAAGAATTCGTAAAAGGTTGATTTCAGATTAATCGTGTGCTAAAATAAGTTCATACTATTAAACTCTAAACATCGTAATTTGAAAACGTCCAAGCGACTCAATGCTAATAAAGGGATTGTGTAATATGAAAAAAATATCTTTTTTAATCCTGACACTTCTACTAATAAAATTCCAAATTATACCCAGTGTTTCAGCCCAAGATACTATGAACCAGAATTCTCAGAGGTTTGTTAAAAACCGATTAGGAAAAGGTTGGATTCGGGACTTAGAATTTTCGCCCGATGGTAAACAATTTGCTGTAGCAACAACTATCGGTGTCTGGATCTATAATAGTCATACTGGAGAGATTGAGAATCAATTTGAAGGGTACATGGGGGGCGTTTATGCGATTTCCTATTCTCCTGATGGGAAATACATTGCTGCTGCACATGATGATCATACAATCAGATTATGGGAGCCTCAGAATAAAATTCAAGATGACCTAGTACCAGCTCTCAGGGGTCATAGGGGTGAGATTTACGCGGTGACATTTTCACATGATCATACAGGCAGCATGCTTGCCAGTGCAAGCGCAGACAAAACGATTCGACTTTGGAAGCCTCACACTTCGGACGATAATGAGAAACTTGTGGCGATTCTACCGTATAACGACTTCGTTCGGACAGTGGAGTTTTCTTTAGACAACAAAATGCTTGCGGGGGGAAGCGACGATGGGGTTATTCAAATTTGGGATGCTGGCACAGGAGATAGAATCTACGAGTTTAATGAACATACCGATTCTGTTCAGGAGGTACATTTTTCAATTGACAGGACCCAGCTAGTAAGTGTCAGTCTGGATGGAACTGCTATATTATGGAGCCTCGTCGGAGAAGGTGGAAGGCTTCACCCTCCAATACAACATAATAGTCCAGTGTATACGGTGAAATTTTCTCCCGATGGGAACTCATTTGTCACTGGTAGCGCAGATAAATTGATTCGCCTATGGGATACGAACACGGCTGAGCACATTAATACCTTAATGGGACACAAAGATTCTGTTTCAGATATCGATTATTCTCCAGATGGCAGCTCGCTTGTTAGTGGTAGTTCGGATGGTACTGTGTTTTTATGGGATATACTTGGGGCAAGAACAAGATTTGAGATTCTTGGTCACACTGGTGGCATAAAGGCTTTGGTGTACACAGCAGATAACCGCATCCGGGCATGCGGAACAGGTTTAGATGGAAAACTCCGAATATGGGATGCAGGAACAAGCAGCGAACTCTCTATAATACGTGATCATATTGAATTAACACAAGCAGTAACTTTTTCTCATGACGGTGAAAAAATAGCGAGTGGTGGAAGTATAGATGGAACAATTTTTTTATCAGACGTGCTTGAGGTTCTTAGAAACAACATTTTTGTTGAAGACAGTCTGTTAGCTACATTTAAGGGAAATCCACACGGCATCACTGCCCTTGCATTTTCGCCTGCAAATACTATACTTGCAAGTGGTGGTTCTGATGGCAGAATTCATCTTTTAGATGTAAGTAATAGCAGAGAATTGAGAATTTTAAGAGGGGCTCAAAGTACTGTCACTGCCTTGGCATTTGTTCTTGACAGTACCCACCTTTTCAGCGGTGAGGAGAACGGAACTATTCGAAGATGGGATTCTCTAACAGGAAAAGAGGTGGGAGATGGGTATATGGGTTCATTCAGTGCAATTACTGCCTTAGCATTTTCTCCCAATATTCGTATTCTTGCCATCGGAGATGTAAGGGGTACAATTCGGTTATATGATTTCGCAGAAGAGCGTCAAGAATTCATAGTTACGCAACACACTCGTAAAATTACCACACTTTTGTTCTCAGAAGATAATACTACGCTCATTAGCGGTAGCGAAGATGGGACAATTCTCCTTTGGGATATGCATGAAATACTTAAAGACACAGAAAAACAAGACAACAGTCCAGGGAGAGTTATCATACCCCAACAAATTACCCCTGCAGACAATAGTAAACCTGAAAAAAGTGCTGAAGAGATTGCTCGAAAAGCTTATGAATCTACAGTATACCTCAAGATGCATAATGCCAACGGTGATATTATAGGACATGGAACTGGTTTTTTCGTAGATGTTAATAAACTTGCAACTAACTACCATGTTATTGAAGGTTCTACATCAGTATATGCTAGACAAATTGGCAAAGAGAATTGGCACCTTATTGAAGACACCTTAGCAACTGATAAAGACCATGACTTAGCAATTCTAAAACTTTCGGGTATTACTACATCCATCTTGTCTTTAGCAAATAGCGATACAGTCCAGACAGGTGAAACAGTTTACGTTATCGGTAACCCTAAAGGATTAGAAGGCACATTTTCTAAAGGTATTGTTAGTGCTGTCCGCGCGATCGGTATCAACAAATGGATACAAATAGATGCTTCCATCTCACCCGGAAGTAGTGGTGGAGCAGTACAAAATAGTAAAGGTGAAGTCATAGGTGTGGTAAGTTGGAGTCATAGAGATCCTAAAGCACAAAACCTTAATTTTATTGTTCCATCAAATTATCTCAAAGTACTACTCAGTACCATAAAATAATTGCACATAAAAAACAGCGGCATAGGTAGAAGATCGCTCTTTCCACCTATGCCGCTGCGACAGTCATATCCTTCAGTTCATTGTGGATTGCCTAACTATCCATGCTACTCCTTAATCACAAAGAATTTCTCCTCTTTAATCCGTTCTTCAGGAAAACGCGCACGCGCCCAGATCGCTTTAGCATTCTCAATCATCTGTGGATGTCCACATGCATACACAACTGAGTTTGTATGGTCATACCCCATCTGATCGCCGTATTTTCGGATAACATCTTCCGCACGCCCACTTTCACCTTGCCATTCTGCATCTTCCCACGGACGACTTACCGTCGGAACGAATGAGAACCATTCCTCCTGTGCTGCGAGTTCATTGAGTTCATCCATGTAATATCCAAGTTCCCAAGAACGGCTTGCACCGACAATCGCAAGAATCTGATGTGGACTGGATTTACCCTGTTCCTGCTCAATTTTCTGTGTGCGCGCAATGCTGATATACGGCGCAGCACCTGTGACAGTCCCTGCCATAATGTGCCGTGTCATCCCGCTCTCCGTGTCCATCACAAATTTACCAACGAGGCGGTCTCTGATGAAGACAGTGTCACCAAGTTTTAGTTCCCAAAACAGGGGAGTCGTGGCACCCTCCGGCACCAGTTCAACAAAAACTTCCATAAAAGGTTCGTGTGGTGAGGAGACAATGGAATAGGGACGTTGGACAATCTTTTCGTCAACTTCAAAACCGATAGTAGCGTATTGCCCTGGAATAAAAGGTAGTTGCTGATCAGTTTTGAATTTAAAAGCAGCTAAATCCTCAGAAAAATCTTCACGTTCAATAAGTTCACCTATACAGTATCGCGATCTGGAGCTTTTTCTTTGCATAATCGTTTCCTTCAATATAGAATAGTGGAGTTCTGATTGTCTACCCTATATTATACTTGAAACCGAAATCTATATCAAATATTTTTTCGGGTGTGTAAAGTTTTTTGCATGAATTGAGTGGTTAGATATTGCAAAGTTTATTATAGAAATAGTATCCTTTCCTAATAAATTTATCTCTAAGCAGGAGAGGATATCCATGTTTAGTATATCATTAAATAGTTGTGAAGACAATGAGCAAACAGGGTTATTCAGTTTTCTATATTTTTTCACAAGTGTTTATTTTTATGAAAAGCAGATATAGCGTGTTTTTTTACACTATATCTGCTATACTTCACCTTAAAACTAAACCACTTTTGAGGTGAATAATGACAAAAAGAAAATCTTGCCACTTGTTAGATATGTTAGCAAAACTTAAAGACAGACGCAAGGATAAAGGGAAACGACATCCGTTGAAATCCATTCTCGCACTTGTCGTCATCGGATTGATGTGTGGACATAAAGGATACACATCTATTGCGACTTGGGCACGCTCACAGCCAGACCTTGTCCAAGCACTCGGTTTTACACACAAGACATCGCCTTGTCCCGCAACGATACATAATGTGCTGCGAGTGCTAAAAGCGGATGTTGTTGAAGAGACTTTTACAAACTGGGCAAAGGCTGTTTGTAAAAGCCGACCTGATTTAGAAGGGTGTTTTGACGTAGTCGCTATAGATGGTAAAACGCTGCGTGCCTCTAAAAAATGTGGTGCGGCAATAAGCCACTTGCTCTCTGTCGTTTCTCATGAGTTGGGGGTTACTCTCACGCAGCAAAGTGTCAGTGACAAAACCAACGAAATACCGGTCTCAACAGAGCTCCTCAAGAACTTTGATGTGAACGGTAAAGTCATCACAACAGACGCACTTTTGACACAGAAAACTTTTTGCCACGCCATCATAGCGGGGAATGGAGACTATGTGCTCCCTGTCAAAAACAACCAACCTGAGCTTTACGATGATATCCAAAAACTCTTTCAAGACGTGCCTGACACACTTTCTAAGGACGCAAC
>PYJA01000118.1 GCA_003635185.1 Candidatus Poribacteria bacterium
TGAGAATTCTGCGTTTCTCGCTGTTGAACCCCATGGAAAATTGGCTACAACGTGGGGAAATTTAAAGGCGGTTTTAAAATAAATCAATGCTACAATCTCTTTAACAGACAAACCCGTAACACGTAAATGTTACGGGTTTGTCTTTATATGTCTTGCAGCCATTCAATATGATAATTTACAAAATCGTCTCTTTATCTGTTTCTGTGGACGTGCCGCGAATAGATGGATTTAGGCGTGAGTGGTGTAGTGCCCAATAGATCGCTGCTGTGATCACACCCCCGATAAGCGTAGCTAACATCCATATTATAACGTGAGTTTGATAATTAACAGGATGGGCGCGAATTGAGCAGAAAAAGTCAATATTTCGGTATTTTAACCCCCTAAATCCCCCTTATCAAGGGGACTTTAAGAGGAAATGTGGTAGTCCGAACTATTTATCAAACTCACGTTATTATAGATTCCACAAAAACTGGTGTTCCTATGCGTCTTGCGTCTCGGTATACAGCAACTGCAAAGGTTACATGGACTATAATCGTTAAAACCCAAAACGCAACTATCCAAAAGAGACTTATACCAAAGAAACCGGGAATACTTAATCCATTAAAATCGAAATTCATTTTGAAACCTCTTGCTATTTCCGTTGCCGCCGTTGTCTACGGTGTTCTTGGAGTTTGTCCCAAGGATAGATAAAGCAGCGGTTTGCCCAATCTTGATACAGGCCATCTAACGCTTTCACCTTTTGCGGATGCTTTTCAGCGATATTATTGATTTCTGTGCGTTCTGCTTGCAGATCGTAAAGTTCCCAATCGCCAGGAAATCTACAGACAAGTTTCCAATCTCCTTGACGGACAGCGCAGTTGCCTTCGTGTTCCCACAGCAGAATATCTTTACCGTTGTCTTTATCATCGAAAATCGGGACTAAACTTGTTCCTTCTAACGGCAGAATCGGTTTGCCATCGTGTTCTTCGGGGTAGGTTGCACCAGAAATCTCAAGACACGTTGCCATAATATCGGGAAGTTGCCCAGGTTGATGTCGTAGTTCACCTGCCGATTTGATGGCATCAGGCCAATGCGCGATCAGTGGCGTAGCAATGCCCCCCTCATGCACCCAGTGCTTATACAAACGGAACGGTGTATTAGACAGGTTTGCCCACGGAACCCCATAACTCTGATAGGTAGTCTCCGGTCCAGGCATGATGCTCGGATCGTTACCACGATAGACAGGTTTTCCATCAGAGGTTGTTTGCGTGCTGATAAGTGAACCACCATCACGTTTTGCGGGTGGACCGCCGAGTTCCTCAGCACACCCTCCATTATCAGCTAAAAACAGGATAAGCGTGTTGTCCAATTCACCTGTTTCTTCCAGCGTCCTGATAATTCGTCCGATGCCCGCATCCATCCGGGTAATTTGTGCGGCATAGACCTCCATACGCTTTTGATTCCACTCCTTATATTCAGCTTCGTTCCATGGTCGTTGTGACGGATCGCGGTCTGTCAATCGCCATGATTCATCCAAAATCTTCATCTCACACATCCGTGATAACCGTTCTTCTCGCAGCTCATCCCATCCTGCAGCGAATCGTCCATTGTATACTGCGATGTCCTCTTCATGAGCATGGAGTGGCCAATGCGGTGCGGTGTATGCCACATAAGTGAAGAACGGACTATCAGCTTTCTTATCGTGGTGGTTCTGAATATATTTTACTGCTTCATCGCTGATAGCATCGGTGAGGAAATAACCTTCGGGAAGTTCATCACTTTCTATGCGCGTGTTATCTCTGGTTAAAGTATTCGGCTTCCAAAAATTCGCAGCACCCGTGATAATACCATAGTAATTATCAAAACCACGTTGACAGGGCCAACTATGTTTAGGACCATCGGGGCCGGTGTGCCGAGAAATGTGCCACTTGCCGCTCATATAAGTGCCGTAGCCTTCTGAACGGACAGCATCTGCAATCGTGATACAACGGTCGTTTAGATCACCACGATAGCCTTCTAAGCCATCATCTCCCATCATGTGTCCAACCCCAGTTTGATGTGGATGAAGACCCGTAAGCATTGACGCACGAGAGGGACAACACCGTGCCGTATTGTAAAACTGTGTGAATCGAAGTCCGCCCGCGGCGAGTCGGTCTAAATTTGGGGTATGGACTTCTCCACCATAACATCCTAAATCCGAAAAGCCCATATCATCGTTTAGAATAAGAATTATATTTGGTTTTTTGTTTTCACTCATAAAATAGATACCTCTTTTTGAAGTAAGAAAATGAAGATTAATTTATTAATTCGGTCCTTTTCGGTCCACACGAGACAAGCGTCCCCCGCTGCTGGCGAGGTTTCCTAACCTCGCCCCATTACGAGACAAGCGTCCCCCGCTGCTGGCGAGGTTTCCTAACCTCGCCACAGGACCGATTTATTTTCTTAATCTTCGGACAGTTTGTGTTACAACCTTATAGGATTTTAATGAGCCTTTGAGACAGAAACATTATCATTGCCCGTATTTAATAATAAGCGACTCCCGTCTTCACTGGCAAGTCGATTGAAAAATTGTTTTGCGCTTGCGTAAGTTTTCGCAGGAATTGTCCGTTGTTTTAATGTCCAAGTAAGGTGATAAGTAACTAAGTTTTCATGTTGGCTATATTGCCTCTCCATCGCCGCAAAACTTGTGGTGTGTTTAAAATCAGGGGGCAGTACAGCAGTCCAACCGTCTGGCAGGTGAATCTGGATTGTCTTTTCAAGTTCCGTAGGATAGTTTAAGTCAAGTGGATAGGTGCGTTCCGATGCAGCAACAATTTCCGCATAATCCGCAAATTCATCAATCGGCAATGGCAAAAGTTTCTGTTTTTTTAAATGTATGGCGTAATTTTCAACATGAAATTTGACTGTTATTTCAATAGGGATGTCAAGATTATCTAATTCGGATATGGTAACAGAATCAACTTGGATATTTGGAAATTGCTGACTGAGTTCAGATGCAAACGTTCTTTTCCATTCAGTAGGATGAATCTGCTGATATGCCCAACGTGCATCTATATTGTATTGTCCGGTCATGTGAATGCGAATTTTTCCATGCGCATCTCCGTTTTTATTTAGCCACAATTCCGTTGTTGATATGAGTTTGTTAGACTCTGCAGGATAAATAGGGACATTTACAAAGGTACCGCGTGTATCCCCTATAAGTAATCCTACTCGCCCTTGGTCACTGTACGGTAAATCGCCATAACTACAAGTGCTTGAGGTCGGGTCCAGCCATATATAGTTTTCCTTGCCTTTGGGGATAGCGGCGATTATATGGTTAAATTGACTTAAAGATGGTAACGTAGTATCAACCCTTTGATATGGAAACGTGCTTAGCATAACCGGATAAGCCTTTATACCTACAAGATCAAGCATTGAAATCAGCAGTGTCGTTTTATCCTTACAATCGCCATATTGTTTCTGTAGCACCTCAGCAGCTGGGGATGGTTGATACGCACTCTGCCCGAGTTCAATACCTACGTAACGGATATGTTTTGCGACAAAATAGTATATCGTCCGGATCATCGCCTCGTCGGTTGTTAGATTTTCTGTGAGTTCTTCAACAGTTTCCTGTATGTCTTTGTTAGGCGCGTAGCGCCCCCTCGCGAGGTCTTTATACCACTTGTATACATCGTCCCAAGACGCAATTGAGGAATAACTTAAACGTGGTGCGATGTCGTTGATATGCGGCATGCCATCTTCTAACTTGAGCGCAGGCATCTCACCGGACCGCCAGATATATAAAACAATCCCATTTTCCTCATAGGATACCTCTGGTTCAATTTCAAAGTTTTTAGTCTTCCATTTAAGGTGTCGTTCTTGTGGTAATCTGAGTGCATAAATCGTTTCAAGTGTTACCTCTGCGGATTGAAAGTTATATCCACCTGTAATCCACGTTTCATTGCCTGCTACCTTTTCCAATTTATCTTCGAGTGTTACCTGATATTCAATGCAGACCCCCGGTGAAAGTCCGACCATAGAAATCACTCGCCACATCATATCTGAATAAAGATTGTAAGATAATAGGCCGGGTGGGGTTACATCGTTGAATGCTTCATCGGGTGGTGTAAGCACCGTACCATCGGATGCAATCGTTCGAGCAATATTAACCTCTATATTTTGTGAATTCGGTTGATAAGGAATAGCAATATCACCATATTTTTGTATGCCTCTTTTGGTTAATATTTTAACAACTTGATGTGTCGTATAACGCGACTGCCCAGTCGGCAAAACATCATGGCTGAAATGGTTGAACAGAATAACAACATCCGCGTTTGGATAATCGTTTGCGGTAGGTGCATTTGCGATGATTTCGGAAACATCAGGATTGAGGATGGAAACAGGCGGTACTGTTACAGCTTGAATCGGTGTAGGAGTCAGTTGCGCTAATGCTTGTAACCGCGTCACAGCCAGTAGATTGTCAGGGGCAACTTGCAAGAGTTGCTGATATTGGAGTTGCGCTTCAAAATAACGTTGGTGGTCCTCATAGAGTGAACCGAGGCGTTGCCGCGCCCAGATTTCGTTTGGAAACAAGCGGATTGATTCCCGCAGTTCTGCGATAGCCTCGCCGACTTCGCCCCGCTGTAGATGGATTAAAGCCAAGTAATTATGCAAATTTTCACAATCTGGACTATTGCAGTTTGGGTCAAGTGCCAACGCCTTTCGGAGTTGTGCTTCAGCCTCATCAAGTCGGTTTAACTGTTTATAGGCTAAACCGATGTGATTTAACGCATAAAGATTATTTTCAGAAATACGTAGGACTTGTTCATAGGACTGCGCCGCGTTTTCATAGTTACTCAGTTTTTCATAGATATATCCGACATAGTTAAGTGCAGTAATATGGTTTGGTTCTAAGGCAAGGAAAGCGACAAACGCATCCCGTGCATTTTCATATTCCTCAAGTTGAAAGTAAATTTCCGCTATTTTATACTGGACTTCGTTTGAACTCGGACGGATTTGGACAGCGGCTTGATAGGCATCAAGCGCCTCTCGTAGATGTCCTTGTTGCAGCGCGGTATTACCTGCTCCAACATGTTCGCGCCATTGCCGATTCCGTTCTATCAACGGATCAACAATTACTGGTGAACTGGGCTTTGTGTTTGGAAAGATAGCACAACCACTGAGGAGAAAAAATAAGGTTAACGCTAATAACTGCAACCATCTATTATAGTAAAATCCACAATTACCTTTACGTTGGCGAGGTTCGGAAACCTCGCCAACGAGGGCGTGTGTATGGATTGTTGTTGATTGAAATGTGAACATATTTTCGAATTTTACTATAAACATTTTCTTAATTCCCGCTAACTTATTGAAGTTTCGGATTTTGGATATGCCGTTCCTTGTCCCTGTCTGTTTTTTTTAACATTGACTTTTTGAACGCTTCCTCAAGCTGAACTCCTGTTTGATTTGCCAAACAGAGCAGGACAAACAGAATGTCTGCCATTTCTTCAGCCAGGTCCAAATCTGACTCATTCTCTTTAAAACTCTGTTCCCCATATTCGCGCGCCATAATCCTTGCCAACTCGCCCACCTCTTCCATGAGAATAGCGGTATTGGTCAATTCAGAAAAATAACGCACACCGAGCGTGTTAACCCATTCGTCTACAATTTTTTGGCAGTTTTCAAGTGTATAGTCCATTAAGTTGTCCATTCTATTCATAGCGTCTATTGGTATTTTAGCAGCATTCACAACAGAAGTAAACTATTTTTGGATCTAAAACGTTTAGTTACGTAAAAGTAAAATAGGTGTTTAGTGTTGCGTTTTCAATGTTGAATGCAAGTATTAAAATAGAGGTATTTCCAAAACCTCCTATAAGAGTGTTTGAGGAATATCTTGATTTTTTTCAAAATTTGGTTTATAATTCACTATAAATCTTATTTTCAAAGGAACTCCACATGGGAATTACAGATAAAGAGATACAATTTTATGAAACGAACGGTTATCTTCTCAAAAAAGGACTTGTTTCCGCAGAAGACATCTCGCGGATCGTGGTAGACGTTGACGATATACATAATCGTATGGCAGAAAATCCTACCCAAGGCATAGGTATTTCGTGGGAAGTCTACGAAGATGATCCTGATCACCCGCCACTTATAAAGCAACTCATGCATAGCGAGCTGGTAAGTCCTACGCTTAATAAAATCCTCCGTTCCGACTCGGTGCTTGATGTACTGGAAGCGATGATGGGCCCCGATATTTCACTATATCACAGCAAACTGCTCCCGAAGGCTGGTGGTGATGGCACCGCTATCCCCTGGCATCAAGATTATGCCTATTGGAAAAATGATAACAATAAACCTGTCATGATTAATTGCCAATTGGCGATTAGCGAAGCAAACCTTGAGAATGGGTGTATTCAGTTTGTGCCGGGAAGCCATAATTGGGGTCTGCAGGAGCATGAACGCAAACATCAGACGTTTGGCGTGTTTCTACCCGGACATTATCAGGAGCGCGAAGATGCTGTGGCTGTGGAAATGGAAGCGGGAGACGGCGTATTTTTTAATGCTCTTATCATTCACGGTTCAGCACCAAACGAGTCAGAGAACGACAGATTGATGAACACATTTGCATATAATGTTACTGGAAATGGCACATCACAATCTCGAGAAGTGTTACGCGGCAAGGAATTTAACGCATGAAAAGAGTAGGTTGTGTTTGGACTTTTCTCTGTTTCTGTCTTATGACCGTTATAGTCGGTTGCGGTCCCGATGAAATGGAAAATAAAAATTTTGCACCGGTGATCTCAGTCTTTGAAACAAAATCAGAGATAGTGCCGCCAGGGGAACAGGTCTCTATTCAACTACAAGCTTACGACCTTGAAAACGATATTTTGACATACTCATGGTCGGCAACTGATGGCGAAATTAAGGGAGATGCCTCCGGCGCGATCTGGGACGCACCTGAAACAGAGCGCAAATACCAGATTCAAGTTATAGTGAGCGATGGTGAAAAAACGATAACAAGTACACTTGATATTCAGGTGTGGCGGACGCGACCAGGCAACTATTATCCTTTAGCCGTAGGAAATATCTGGCGATACCGCGATGCAGAAGGCACTCAAATTATCTTTGAAATCGTAGATACTATACAGATTCAACTGAAAGGTGGAGAAACTGTCAAGAGTTTTGTTCTTCAAAAATCCAACACAGCGGAAGGTTTGGAGAACGTTGTTGATTATTCTTATCTGGGAAATACTATTGATGAAGAAGGTAATGTTTCAGCCGTTGTTCAGCATGCACAAAACATCATTCCTGGTTCAGAGGACACAATGATGTTTGTCCCATTTATACCTTTGTACAAATTCCCACTCATTACAGGAGAAAAATGGCAGGTCAGATTTGAGGCAAAGTTGGTACCTGAACTTTTTCCGTTAGGTAGCGGCGTTGATGAATTTGAGGTGCTTTCTGAGGAGACGGTCACAGTACCTGCTGGCACTTTTGAGAACGTGTTTCAGGTACAAGAATCATTTCATTGGGTATACGATCCTGATGTTCTGAATTTTTCCCTTGACAATACCGTTGTCCAAAAATGGGTTGCACCGGATGTCGGTATAATTAAATTTACACAATCTCAAACACGGGCTGGCGTGCCGGTAGAAGCGGAATTTGAACTTGAATCTTATGAACTTGTAAATGATTGAGAGCGCAGAAAAGGATCTGAGAATTGAAAAACGCGACAAACAACCTTGAGATTTTAACCACAACCGTGGGGTCTTATCCGATTCCAGCATGGCTCCAGTCGACACCAACAGAACAAGCACTGATTGATGCGACACGCGTCGTCGTAGATATTCAACGGCAACACGGCATTGACCTACCCACCGACGGTGAACTCTATCGTTTTGATGTCAATCATCCTGATACGAATGGGATGATTGATTATTTTATTCGCCCCCTTTCGGGAGTCCGATCAGAAGTTGGACGGCAAGAGTGGTCTGAGTTTAGACAGATGCAAACGATGTCGTTTCGAGCAAAACCTGCAGGCGTTGTTGAAAGCGCATTAGGAGAAGGATCGTTAAACCTTGTTTCCGATTGTGAACGCGCTGTGGGTGTTGCTGGTAGGGATATTAAGTTTACAGTGACGAGTCCGTATATGCTTGCTCGGACATTATTGGATAAACACTACGGAGACTTTGACGCGTTGCTCACTGCATTGGCAGAAGTCCTATCAGCACAAGTGCAGGAACTTAATTGTGCGTGCCTTCAAATTGATGAGGCAAATATACCCGGAAATCCTCAAGACGGCCCCCGTGCCGCTGAGGCAATAAATATTGTGCTTGATGCGTTTGAAGGCGAAAAGGCTGTCCATTTCTGCTTTGGCAACTATGGCGGACAAGTTATCCAAAAAGGGAGTTGGAGTGCCTTGGTTGACTTTTTGAACATGCTTCGGTGTAACCATCTCGTTTTGGAATTACAGCATCGTCCTGATGCTGATCTCGAAGCACTTAAGGAGGTTTCTGCAGAGATTACCCTTGGCATTGGCGTAATTGATGTCAAAGTTAATCCTGTTGAAACACCTGATGATGTCGCGTCAAGCATAGAAAAAGCAGAAAAGACATTGGGTTCAGGACGCGTGGGGTGGGTACATCCAGATTGTGGCTTTTGGATGCTGCAACGTTCTGTGGTTGACCGAAAAATAGAAGTGCTCGTGAAAGGCAGAGATAAGTACCTCGGCATTGCATAGTAAGAAGTACAAAACACGATTTCCAAGGTTGCTCAAGGCATCCTATGGTGGATATGTGTACCCGTCAAAGTAAGAGTGCTTTTCAAGCACGTGTTTGGTGGTGTGTGCTTACAAACGCGCACCACCTATTTTATTAGTATAGCAGAAAACAAGATTTAGAAAGGAGATACATGTTTGAGATTCATCCCTCCGGATTAAAAAGGTCCCAAAATATCGCTGGTATTGCCGGTGGCATAGGATTTATACTCGGAACGGTTATCCCTGGAGTAGCGATATTCACACATCGTTGGCACTGCCCATTTGGGGATGGCATTTTTCAGACCTTAGGGTTCTTAGCAATCACAGGGTTCATCAGTGCAATTGTCGTTGGCAATCTTGTTGCCTTTTTATTAATTGGGATAGCCAAATCACTGCAAAGTTCACGCAAAACATCACGAAGAAAAGGAGACTTAGATGGGAATTGAAATTGATGTATTACACATCTTTATGCTTATGGGTGTAGGGGTGTGTGCTGGTTTTATAAACGCTATAGCATTCGGAGGGTCAATGTTAACTGTTCCAATATTAGGCTTTATGATCGAAGGTGGTGGTATTCCAAATCTACCTGTAGATTTGAAGTGGGCGGTAGCCAACGGAACAAATAGGGTGGCGATCCTCTGTCAAAATTTGAGTGCAATTTTGGGGTTTCGACGCAAAGGTGTTTCAAATTTCCGGCACGCTATTAATCTTACAATTCCAGCAGTTGCTGGTGCGAGTATGGGAGCGTACATCGCAACTTTAACTTCTAATGAAGTATTCAAGCCAGTACTTGCTATTGTCATGGTTACAATGCTACTTTTAACATTTTTTAATCCTACTGAGTGGCTACACCAAAAAATTAATCCCAGTGGTACACAGTATAAAATCATCACTACCATCGCTCTTTTTTTTATAGGCATTTATGGAGGGTTTATTCAAATTGGTACAGGCTTACTGATTATAGCAACTTTACAAATTCTTGGTGACGATGATCTGGTCCTTACCAACGCGCACAAGGTGTTTATAATTTTCTTCTACACAATCATCGCTTTAGGTATTTTCGTTAGCAAAGGACAGGTCAATTGGGTCTTAGGTTTAACTTTAGCAGCGGGGAATGCTACAGGGGCATGGATCGGCAGCCATTTGGCAGTAAAGATGGGCGACAAATGGATTAAAGTCGTTTTAGTTGTCGCTGTGATTGCTTCTGTTACAAAACTCTTATGGGATACCTTGTAGGATCAGGACGGACGCATTCCCTCTTGATAAGGGGGGTAGGGGAGGTAAAAAGCCGTTATTTCAGCGATTTACCCTAAATCCCCTTATATGAAGATAAAAAAATAAATTGGGTAATTTGGCGAGGTTAGGAAACCTCGCCAGTAGAGGGTAAACCTGTCTTGTGCGGCAGGAAAAGGACCGAATTAAAAAATTAATCTTCATCAAAACGCGCCTACCAATTGTGCGTAAGTCCTGTTACAATAGCCGGAAAGCGTACTGCCAACCGAGGACGAGTTTCCACCTGTTTTTAAGTTGCGTCCCCGTAAGATTCTGATAAACAGGCAACATGAACTCAACTGCAAGTCGATGCCCTGTCGGTACTATCAAATTACTTGAAAGCGCAATGTCAAGTCTATTGAAACCTTGAAAATCGGGACGGTGGCTTGGACTCCTGTTTATATCCAAATCTGGATGGTTTCCCGCTAAACTCCCCTTATGCGAAAACAGTAACCGCGCGCTGAGGCTGATCCAATTGTTAACACGCCGCGCCCCCCAAGTTGTGGCAGTGAGCGTGTTCCCGTGCCGATACTCGCTGGCATTGGTCCTCAACGGAAATGTCCCATGCAGTTGACCACCGTAAGACCAATTGCCGTACGTTCCGAAAAACGTTACACCAGGACGTGCTTTAAAGGAACCGCTTCCCGCTGCATCGGATAAGGAAGAATGCTCCCGTCGTCTGTCTGCTGTGTTATGGATCCTGTGGGAAACGATACACCAACGTTGCCGAGAAACGTGAAGTTCTGTCTTTTCCATAACGTCAAAAGCGAGTCCAATTTGACATCACCGATCCCAGCACTTGACATTTCGTGCATGCCTACGGGATGATCGTGGTGTCCTGTCGCGTGCAGGTGTGCACCCTCCATCTCCATGTGGCGTTGCTGATAGCTTGTCATCCCCATGAACGTGATTTTGTCATGTGGGGCGAACATGACACCAAACATGTGCATTCTCATATCCATCGCTGTCGGTGCCATCATAAAATCTTTTAGCACATTCGCTGTTTCTACGGCATCCGTGCCAGATTGTAGACCTTGCATATCCATCGCCATGAACCGATAGGAAAACATCATTTCTCCCGATGTATGCACATGATTACCTATAACACTGATAGGGGCGGGGCAGTCCTGGTGTTCTTCCGACGTATCTGCTAAAACGACATCCGCGAAAAATAGAAAAAGTCCGATGATAAACGCGCCTTGTTTCAAAAAGTCCTCCTTATGTGTTTGTCAAGTAAGGTTTCAAATCCCATAAATAGAT
>PYJA01000119.1 GCA_003635185.1 Candidatus Poribacteria bacterium
AGGATGGCTTCTCATGCACAAAAAGTCAAGAAAAATCTACACAGAAAAAACGCATTTTCATGGCTTTACACCTTGTTTTTGTTGATTGTTATTAGCTCAAAGACCATTATGAGAAATATCAGTTAAATTATTATACGAAAATACGGGTTTGATGTCAAGAAAAATGCAGAATGATTTAATTGTTTCTCTTACCTTCCGTTTTTCACTGCAAAAAATGTCAAGATATGCTAAAATAGATATAAAGTGAGGACATAACACAATGAAAAACCGCATTCTAATTGGTTGTCTATTGCTTTTATCTGTAGTCAGTGTAATCTTTCAATATCACTACCGTGTAGAAGCGGATTCGCGTGGAGAACAGCAAGCAACCGACACTCCTTTTTCCCATGACCTATTTAATCAGGTGTTGCAAGAACATGTGGATAAGGGAAAAGTTGACTACGCAAAACTGAAAGCAAACCCAGAAAAATTGGAAGCGTATTTAGACCTATTGGCAGTTGCGAAACCTGCAGAGATGCCTTACAGCGCACAGTTAGCATTTTGGATTAATACATACAATGCACTTATCATAAAAGGCGTTATTGACCACTATCCTACAAAGAGCGTGCGTAAGATAAAGTTGTTCGGCGGGTTTTTCTCTCGACTCAAGTTTCAGGTTGCTGGTGAAAAATACTCACTTAATCAGATTGAACACGACATTATCCGCAAAGAATTTGTTGACCCACGCGTTCATTTCGCGCTCGTGTGTGCGTCAAAAAGCTGTCCACCTTTAGAAAACAGTGTGTATCTGCCCGAAACAATTGAGGAACAATTAGACGCTGTCACACTCAAATTTGTTACCAATCCAGAGAAAGTCCGATTAGACCGCGCGAAACGCCGAGTCTATCTTTCAAAAATCTTTAAGTGGTATAAAAAAGATTTTACGGAAGGCTATGATGGCATCCCAGATTTTCTCGCGGATTATCTACCTGCTGAAGACGCAGACTTTGTGTTAGCAAAAGATGTAAAATTTCACTATTTAGGCTACGACTGGACACTGAACGATAAAAAATGAAAAGGGGAAATGTTGGTTATCTTCGGAAGCCAACGTAGAAATAATATGATAAATACCGCTGTTATTGGTTATGGATATGCCGGACGTGCGTTTCATTCCTATCTTGTTGGTTTAGCAGATGGGTTAAATCTATATGCGATTGCAACGCGGAATGAGGAACGCCGCGAAGCCGCACGCGAAGCATATCCAAACGTACAAATCCATCAAACAATAGATGAAGTTATCGCTGACAATAACGTTGACCTCGTTGTTTTAGCCACACCGCACGATACGCATGCTGAGCTCGCTATCAAATCGATGGATGCTGGCAAACACCTCGTTACAGACAAAATCATGGCGATGAACACTGCTGAAGCAGATGCGATGATTACTGCAAGTGAACGCAATGACGTTATGCTCAGCGTTTTTCATAATCGCCGATGGGATTGGGATTATCTCACCGTCAAAAAGGTAATTGCTGATGGTCTACTCGGAACACCCTATCTTTTTCAAGTGGCGATTATGCGCTACGGTGCACCGGGCGGTTGGCGCGGTGTTAAAAGTCAAAGTGGCGGCATCCTTTACGATTGGCCTGCACACTTCGTAGATCAAGCATTGCAGTTCGGAGAAGCACCCGTTGAATCGGTCTATTGTGATATTCACTACAACACAAAATGGGACACCGATATTGGCAACTATGCAAACCTCATCATTAAGTTTGAGAACGATATGCGGTATCAAATTGAGATTGGCAATCTCTCTAAAGCGGAGAAACCGCGTTGGTTCGTTGTCGGTGATGAAGGTGGTTTAATCAAGTACGGCTTGGATCCACAAGAGGGACCGATGCGTGAAGGCGACATTGATGCTGCTGAAGAGGACTCCGCAAACTATGCGAAAGTTTGGACAGCGGCAGGAGGTGAAAATCGTGAACTTGTGATTGAGAGTGTGCGCGGCACATGGAAATCTTATTATCAGAACATAGCCGATGTCCTGAATAAAGGCACAGAATTGGTGGTTAAACCTGATGAAATGCGTAAAGTGATGCAGGTGTACGATGCTGCGATGCAATCTGCAGAGACAGGGCAGACGGTGAGGTTAGTATAAACCGATCTGATTTTAGAGTTAAATAGAACCAAAGTGTTCAAAAAATGGACAATAGTGTTCATTTTCTGACATTATTCATGCAAAATTCCAAGTTTTAGGACGAGAAAACCCATTAGATATTGGCATCGTATTTGCTATATATTAAATTAAACAACTTTTCATAGGAGAATAAAAATGAAATTTAAAAACTTGATCGGGTTAATGCTGGTGTTCCTTATGGTTGCAATCACCGTCCACATCAGCGCAGCCCCAAACCACGAAACAGGTCCTGTTAAATATGAAGCCTTAAACAAACGCGTCATTGCAAGCATTGACAAAGGATTAGAATGGTTAAAGACACAACAAGGTGAAGATGGACTCTTTGCCGACCATCCTGGAATAACTGCGCTTGCAATCACTGCATTTTTGCGGCATCCGCAGAAAAAATACTCAGATGAAAAACACCCGTTTATCCAGAAGGCAATTGATCGGTTAGTTGCGATGCAGCAGGAGAACGGTGCTATTTACGATATAAACAAGCAACCTGCGCTGCCCAACTACAATACCTCTATTTCTGTGATGGCTCTTTCTTCAACTGCAAATCCAAAGAAATATGAGAAAGTAATCAAAAAAGCACAAGGTTTTATAAAAGGTCTTCAGGTTCAAGATGAAGAAAGTGTGTATTATGGCGGTATCGGTTACGGAAGCCGCGAATCCGTACACGATCTTTCTAACCTAAACCTTGCTATTCAAGCGCTGAAAGAGAGCGGGTCTGATGATGATGAAGTTTGGAACAAAGCGATTAAATTTCTGGAACGCACGCAGAACCGTAGCGAAAGCAACGATCAGAAGTGGGCTGGCAACGATGGCGGATTTATCTATTCACCCGATGGTGAAAGCAAGGCAGGCACAGATGAAGCTGGTAGTCCGCGATCCTATGCCAGCATGACGTATGCGGGGTTGTTGAGTTTTATCTACGCAAATGTAGATAAAAATGATGACCGCGTGAAATCTGCTGTCCAATGGATTGGAAAGCACTTCACGGTCGAAGAAAACTACGGCATGGGCGCACAAGGTCTCTACTATAACTATCATACGATGGCAAAAGCCTTGCGTCTATATGGAAAAGATACCATTATAGATGCCAAAGGTGTCTCACACGATTGGTACCAAGAACTCGCTGAAAAATTGATCAAGGTCCAAAAATCTGATGGATCTTGGGTGAACGAGAACAGCCGCTGGATGGAAGCACTTCCTGTGTTAGCAACCAGTTACGCTATTCTCTCGCTTGATACTGCTTACCCGAAAGAAAAATAAAAAGAGGGATATGAGTGAAATTTAGTAAACCGTTTCAGGTAGGTGCTTTCTTAATGGCAGTCTTAACTTTCAGTATGCCTTTTGCTACGTTTGCCCAACAAACTGTGGTCGCGGCACAAGCTGAATCTGATGCTATAGCAGATGCTGATAAAGATGTTAACAAACCGCTATGGTTTGGTGCTGGATGCCTACTTTCAGGACTCGTATTTGTGCCTTTACCCGGTATATATACGAGTTGTCTTTTACCACCAATAGGGATTACTGGCGCTTATTTTTATCAACCCGATCCTTCACCTGCACGTTTCATTGGAAAGTCCCCAGAGTATGTATCTGTCTATACATCAGCTTACAAATCAAAAAGAGGGAAGACCCAAGCCAGTATGTCCTCTGCAGGATGCCTTACTGGCTGTGGTGCAATTGGACTGACACTTGTTGGAATTGGATTTGCATTATTAGATGATTTTGAGCTACCAGCAGAATAGATTTTAACCATACAAGGCGGATTTCTATATCCGCCTTTTTTGTTTCTCCTATCTACACAACCCCCGAAATTGAATAAACCTATTTCTTGTAATAACGTTAAATACTCAATTTAAGATTTAAGGGTTATCCCAGGATTGAGAGAAAATGCGTATACTTGAAGGGTTAAATGTTGGAATTACTGCAATTCGTATCAACAAGATGCGTTCGCTGCTGACGATGCTTGGAATCATCATCGGTGTCGCCTCTGTGCTTGCCATGATTTCGATTGGCGATGGTGCTAAAGAAATTGTGTTACGTGATGCCCAAAAACTCGGTGGAGCAAACCAGTTTACTATCTACCGCACATGGTATAAACGGGTAGGCACACAATGGGTCCGAATCCGTAGCAATGAGTACATGAAGTACGGAGATGTGTTGGCAATTGAAGCGGAATGCCCCTCTGTGAAAGCTGTGACTCCACGGATCCCAGAGTGGAGAGGTGCGTTAATTGAAGCTGCAAGAGGTGTGCAAACTCGTGCAGGCTATAATGGCGTAGATGCCACCTATAAAACTGCAATGGATTGGGATATTCAAGAGGGCCGGTTTATTACAGACGAGGATGTGGAAAATGCATCGTCCGTTTGTGTGCTTGGAGATGAGGTGGCGGCATCTCTGTTCGGCGACAAATCCCCTCTGGGACAGGAAATAAAAATTGCAAGAGGCGATGGACGTTATGACCGATGGGGACGAAGGGACAAGAAGCG
This sequence comes from Candidatus Poribacteria bacterium, assembly GCA_003635185.1. Lineage (GTDB taxonomy): Bacteria > Poribacteria > WGA-4E > WGA-4E > WGA-3G > MSPOR6. Next base: position 4,660 of record PYJA01000119.1, read on the forward strand.
GTACACAGAACGTTTTACGGTTGTAGGCACGATGAAACCGAGAGGCAGAAGTCTTCGATTCGGATGGAGTTATGATAACCTCGTCTTTATGCCGTTAACAACTACTCAGAAACGTTTTACTGGTAATGATAGGGTTCAGGATATTGTCGTCTATGCAAACACTGTTGAAGATGTACCGAAGGCGATTGAAGAGGTAAAAGCAGTTATCCGTAAGCGGCATAAAAACCAAGACGACTTCATCAGAATCTTTGATATGCGTGAAGGCATGGCACAGCTGGAGAAGATCAGTAGGGTGATAAAAATAGCGTTGGGGAGTATTGCTGGTTTTTCGCTGCTCGTTGGCGGCATCGGTATAATGAACATGATGCTTGTCGCTGTCACGGAACGGACACGTGAGATAGGGCTTCGGAAAGCGCTCGGTGCAACACGGTTTGACATCCTAATTCAATTCTTAATGGAGGCTGTTGTGATGTGCGGTTTAGGCGGGTTGATAGGCATAGCTTTGGGGGTCTTTGCTGGACAAGGTATGGCACTTCTCGCTGTCAAGATCGCAAAAATTGTGCCTGAATGGCCTTCAGTTGTTTCAACGGAATGGGTGTTAATTTCTATATCCTTTTCAGCGTTGATTGGTATCTCATTTGGGTTGTATCCTGCGATAAAAGCATCTTCACTTTCGCCTATTGAAGCATTGCGTACTGATTAAATCTATTCCCCGGGCATTCCATTATAAGTGCGTCCGTCTAATTCTCTTCCTGTTTTTGATTTACGTGTGCCGCCCCACTGCTTAAAGAAAAAGGGCACTCCATCTCTTTTACACTGATCTCGGATTTCAACAACCCATTTCTTTTTCATTTCGCGTGCGCCAGGGCCAGACTCTCCACCCACGATCACCCAATCTATACCGCTCAACTCCAAATCTGGTAGAGGACCAATAAGCGGTTCAAGCGAAAGGAATTTAATTTTTGCATCCGTTTGACGTAGATCGTCAATCCGATCCATCACGCGACTATCTTCAACACTAACCCCCATCCAAACGTTTGAAGGCCACGGCAACTTCGGGCTAAATTCCAGCATCCGTGATGCCCGCTTCGTCAATATTTGGAATTGATGCCAATTCGCCTCCTTCATAACAGAAAAGACTTCTTGTATAAAATCCAATTTGATTTTTTCGTGAAACAGATCACTCATGGAGTTAACGAAAATTCTACGTGGTTTTTTCCATTTTAATGGCTCATTAAGCAGCGTGTAAACAGGGCGTACTTTTCTTGTCCATTGTGGACCTGCTTTTGTGTTTTCTGCTAACCCTTCGTAAGCCATGCCTGGACCAGAAAATCTTGCTGCAATGCGTTCGGCATAACAGAAGCGGCAGCCTTCAGATACACGGGTGCAGCCGCGTACGGGGTTCCACGTAGATTCAGTCCACTCAATACTTGAGGATAGGGTTGCCATTCATTTGTCTCCTATAGAAACTCATATATTCATTTATGATTTTGAAAACTACTTTTCAGTTTATGTAAGATTATGACGGATCTAAAATATGTTGCGCTATTCTGACCGCTGTTTGAGCACCACGTGGATTTCCTGCTGCAAAACACAACAGGTACAATGGAACATTCTTTGAATTGCGTAGAGAAAGCGGATTTGTTGCTACTCCAGCAAAGATTCCCTGTAGTCGTTTTATAAAGTATTGTTCAATTTCTGTAAATATATTACCTACTTTTTCCCATCGTTCCTCTTCACCAAATAGTGAATTTTCATGAGCCAGTTTGTAGAATATCTCATACCAATCTTCTTCACCAAAAAACTTGTATAGTTTTTCTCGAATAGCCTCACGGATTTCAGCATCCCTTTTTAGCAATCTATTGACGGTACCAATTGGGAAAAGCAACCATAAATCAATTGCTTTTGTGTCTGCAATTAATTTAATTGTTTCCCATTCCACCTGCATACCAAAAGGATCAAGAAATACTAATGCCCGATGTCGTTCCCAATTCTTATTACAAACATCAGTCAAATATTCATTTGCCTCTGTGAGTATACACTCAATACTATCTTTTGAGAACTCATCCTTGGGCAAAAATTCATCCCTGAGCTTCTCTAATTCGGAAAAATTATTCTTATCTTGTTCTATGAAAATATATTTTTTAAACGGTGGTTGGACTTCCAGAGCATTACGGGCAGAACCTTGTCGAAAGTTAACTACTTCTTGAGTGTCAAGTTCTGGAAACAGTGCCTCATTTGAGTCTTCATCAAGCATAACTTCACGGTAACCAGTCCCTGCAAAGGCATCTATGTAAGCAAATTCAAATTGCTGTCTATTCATAATCGTTGTGTAAGCTTGAAGATATTTTCGCACACAGTCCAACTTTTGCTCTGTCCAGTCTCCACCAAACGTTTGGCCAATATTATTCATTTCCTCTCCCAATTTAAGTTAAACAGATTATCACCATACAACATTATACCTATTTAGTTAGATTTTGTCAAATAAGTTTATAACGACTTGTGCCAGTTAACTAATTGTTTTTGTAATTTTCACAGATATTAGGTGTTATCATATAAACATATCGTCCCTACGGACTGAAGAGCATATCAACCAATAGGAAACACGGACAAAACGTTTCGCTTATGTGAAATAACATTTTACATTAGGTTATTTAGCACAACTCGTGTTTATAGATAATCCGTTCATTATTTTTACAATAAACCCATTTCCCAATTTTGACGTCAAAAAAGAGTAATTACATTCCAAAAAACTGTTAGCAAATTAAGGAAGGAGTTTGTACTGCCATCTTTTCTCAATTGTCCGAACCTTATCTGCTTTTTTCTGTCTAAATTACAAGGTATAAAAGGTTAATCTTTTGAAAGTCTTTGGAGACAAGAGATGCGTATATTTGAGGGGTTATCCGTTGGGATTTCAGCAATTCGCAGCAACAAACTACGATCATTGCTGACGATGCTCGGTATTATCATCGGGGTTGCCTCTGTGCTTGCGATGATCTCAATCGGTGACGGAGCTAAGGAAATTGTGCTACAAGACGCACAAAAATTAGGTGGCGTCAACCAATTCACAATGTACCGCAGCAGTTACAGGCGTGTCGGTAGGCGTTGGATGCCGAACCGTAGCAACGAATACTTCAAGTACGAAGACGTATTAGCGATTGAAGCAGAATGCCCATCCGTAAAGGTAGTTGTTCCCCGAATTCCGGAATGGCGGGGTGTCCAAATTCAAACTAAAGATGGGTCTGAAACTCGCAGCGGTTATAACGGTGTGAACGCCTCATTTTCGGAAGCGATGGACTGGGGAATTCAGGAAGGACGTTTTATTTCCGATGAGGATATTGAAAACAAAGCGAAAGTTTGTGTTTTAGGAACTGAGGTCGCACTTAACCTATTTGGTAACAAATCTCCAATAAACCAAGAAATCAAAATCGGTAGAGGAGGCGGTAGATTTGATAGATACGGCAGAGGGGATCAGGTCCGGATCGCTGAACGTTTTACTGTCGTAGGAACGATGATGCCGCGGGGTAGAAGCCTTAGATTCGGATGGAACTTAGACGATATGGTGTTTCTGCCGCTAACAACTGCGCAAGAACGTTTTACCGGTAACGATCATATTGTCATGTTATCGGTTCAAGCCAACACCGTTGACGATGTGCCGAAAGCAATAGAAGAGGTGAAAGAAGTAATGAGAAAACGCCACAAGAATCAAGATGACTTCTTTGACCTTAGAGATATGCGCGAAGGTATGGCACAGTTAGATAAAATCAGTAGAGTGATAAAAATAGCGTTGGGGAGCATTGCTGGTTTTTCTCTGCTTATTGGTGGTATCGGTATAATGAACATGATGTTGGTCGCTGTTAGTGAACGCACACGTGAAATCGGTCTGCGGAAGGCACTCGGAGCGAAACGTTTAGATATTATGCTACAGTTCTTGATTGAGTCCATTGTGATGTGTGTTATAGGCGGGGTTTTAGGTATTGGGTTAGGTTATCTTGCAGGTGAAGGTATGGCACTTCTCGCTGTGAAGATCGTCAAGATGGTGCCAGATTGGCCCTCAGTTATCTCTATGCAGTGGGTTATTATTTCGGTTTCATTTTCTGCGTTGATAGGTATCTCTTTTGGACTCTATCCTGCGCTAAAAGCGTCCGCACTTTCCCCGATAGAAGCACTGCGCACTGAGTAGGGGATATTAAAAAATGAATCTATTTGAATGTATCATTTTAGGCATTACCAGTTTGCGGCGGAACCCATTACGTTCAAGTCTGACAATTTTAGGTATTATTGTCGGCGTAGGTTCAGTCGTCAGTATGGTCTCTGTTGGTGATGGGTCTTCTGCTATGGTGCTACGCGAGATTGAGCGGACAGGCGGTACAAAGATCATTGAAATCTATCGTGATGATTGGGATAAGCAGTCTGGCACGTTAAGTCGGGCAGCGGGTGAAGCCGTCAGGGGCAGGAGTCGTTGGCGTAGGAACCGTGCGGAGCATTTGGAAACAGATGATGTTTATGAAATTATAAAGGGTGCCCGCCGTATCGTTGACGCTGTGGGAGAAGATGATATGCCCGGTTGGAGTGTCAGTTACAAAGGACGGAAGAAAGAATCCCGAATTGTGGCATCAACAGCAGGATATGATCGTTCTCATAACTGGTACACGTCAAGCGGTAGATTTTTCAACCCTGAAGAGGTAGAAGCTGCCAGCAGCGTTGCTGTAATCGGCTCAAAAATTGCAGAAGAGGTGTTTTTGAACGAAGACCCCGTTGGAAAAGAGATAAAAGCTTCACGTCCTTCTTATTGGCGCGGTAGGAGTGGCTTGTATGAGGTCCGCCTTAGAGTTATCGGTGTGATGGAAGAGAAAGGTGATGCAATGGATACAACTGGCTGGGATGACAGGTTTATCATTCCGATAACGACACTTCAAGACCGTTTCAAGGGGCGCCAAGATATTGAACGGATTCGCGTTGAAGCAGTGGAGGTAGATGATATTCCACAAGTAATTGCAGATGCAAAGCATATCTTAGGCAGAATACACAATAACACAGGTGAGGAATATAACTATTGGACTGCCGAGGAGGAATTGGCTACTGCCGGTAAAGTCGGTTTGGTCATGAAAGCGTTGATGGGGGGTATCGCGGGTATCGCATTAATGGTTGCTGGTATCGGTGTGATGAATATTATGCTCGTATCTGTAACTGACCGCACGAAAGAAATTGGTTTGCGGAAAGCACTGGGTGCAACCTTCAATGATATCATCACCCAATTCCTGATTGAAGCATCTGTCCTCACCTTAGTGGGAGGAATTTTGGGCTCAATCTTAGGGGTATTTATGGGGCAAGGTACAGCTGCTCTCATTTCCAGGTTTGTGTGGGAAGGCAGCAATTGGCCCTCAGTGATTTCATTTGAGACAATGTTTATTGCGTTGCTTGTATCTGTCGCTATTGGTGTTTTCTTTGGGCTTTATCCCGCCCATAAGGCGGCAAAACTTACGCCTGTTGAAGCACTTAGAACTGATTAGATCGTTATAAATGGTTAAACACACGGACAGGTAGGATTATAGATTTCAGACCACTTACTTTTAAGAAGTGTCCGTTTGTCATATATGGTAGATTTTAGAATTAAGTTAAACACGGTTAAAACGTAGGAGGGAACTCCGATTCCCGACTATCAATGTGTTTTGTCGCGATTCGGAGATCGCTCCTACAGTGAACGTGTATATTTAATTGTATAATTCACCATACCTTCCAAACCTTATAGGAGGAATAAGTTTTGAAAAAGTTAATTATTACTGTTGCTATCATTGTCGTTTTGATTGGGGCAGTAGGATGGGTTGTACTCAGTCGTAACAAAAACGGAGTTGATCCAGCTCTTGCTCCCAAAATTGAGCTCGTCAAACTTGGTGATTTCCGAATGACCATTAGAGCTACCGGCAATTTAGAACCACTTATTGACGTAGAAGTGAAATCTAACGTTGAAGGGGAAGTAATTGATCTCCTTGTTAAAGATGGTGATCCCGTTGAAGCAGGCGATATTTTGGTAAAACTTGACCCCAAAATATATCAAGAGGACCAGAAGCAGGCTGAGGCGGATGTTAAGGCTGCTGAGGCGCAGCAGATGCAGGCGAAATTAAATATTGAACTAAAGAAAGAACGGTTGAACAGTAATCTTACACAGAAAGAAGCTGCTGTGAGAAGCGCTAAGGCAAATCTTGAAACAACCAAAGCGGAATCGTTGACACGGATAAGCTCCGCTGAAACCGACATTCAAGCCACAAAGAATTCATTAGACCAAGATAAGATTGCTTTAGAACAAGCAAATATTTCACTTGAGCAAGCGAATTTAACACTTTCAGAATATGAAACGTCGCTTACGTCTACAAAGGTTGCTTTAGACACTGCCAAATCAGAATTTGAAAGAAATAAATCTCTCTTTGAAGAAGAACTGGTTTCCAAAAAGACGTTGGAAGACGCAGAATCTCGGCATGCCAGTGCAGACTCACAATACAAAAATGCTAATAAACGGGTAGAATCACAGAAACAAACTATCAAATCACAAGAACGCACTGTTCTGGCACGTAAAACAGCTATTAAGACGCGTGAAGCACAGTTGCAATTACAAGAATTAAACCTTGAACACCTCAAAAAGACGCGTGAAAAGGCAGAAGAAGAGAGCCAAATTCGTTTGGATAATGCTGGAACACAGTTAAAGGAGCTTCAGTTAACAATTGACAATGAGAAATTGCTAACAGAGCAATCCAAAGTCAGTTCTGATGCCAATCTCCTTCGTAGGCAAAGTAGTCTGAAGAATCAGGTGGAACGGCTTGGTTGGACGGTTATTAAGGCACCTATGTCTGGCACCGTTACACAACTTGAGATAGAACAGGGAGAGATTGTAACGTCTGGACGGTCGGCTTTTTCGCAAAGTCCTCCGATTATGACGATTGCAGATCTATCGAAAATGGTTGTCAAAACCTTTATCAACGAAGTTGATATGGAACGTCTTGAAGAGGGGCAAGCTGCAGATATCAAGATTGATGCTTTCCAAACAAAAAGATTTAAAGGTAATGTGTACGAGATTTCCCAAAGCGGTCAACAACAAGATAACATTATCTCGTTTGAGGTGATGATAGAGGTTGATGATACATCGGGGGACATCCGCCCCGGTATGAGTGCTGATGTTGACATCATTACGTACGAAGAAAAGAATGTCTTGCTGATCCCTATTGACGCTGTAATAAACAAGAATTCTGCTACCGTTACCGCCCAAGTGGGTAATACGTCTCCCTTCAAGGTAGGCAAATCGGTGCAAATGCAGACCCTTAGCGAGAAAATATTCAATGGAACTGTGCAATCTGTTGGAAATGGAAGCGTTACAATTGACTTAAATCCTGCGCAACGCGGTATTGTTCCTGGTGATGCAACTGTTTCGCTTTTAATCAATGATCAAAAGAAGGCTGACGGTGTTTCGGCACAAGTAAATGTTTCAAGAGGGAAGTTTGTGATGTTGGACAGTGATGGCGGCAAAGGTGTTGAAACTGCTATTGAAACCGGCATGCAAAACGAAACGGTTGTCATCGTCAAAAGTGGAATCACTGAAGGCGACCGAGTTATTTTACAACGCAGACAAAGACCACAGGGAGGATGGGGAAGATAGAAATAGCGAAGAACATAATCTCATAAACGTATTCTGTTAAAAAAGCAATCGACACCGAATTCACACGTAGGTATTCGGTGTCGATTGTGTTAATCCAGATGTTCACAGATTAAGGTTTTACTTTTTCAGCGCTCCCCACGTTACTTTTTTTTTACCGCGTGGGGACACAGGCAACACATCATCACTGATCCAATCCACTGTTCCATCATTTCCTAAATCGTCTGTTAACTGCGTGATCACATGTGTTTCTATATGATACTTATAGATATTGGCAGGTGGGAACACAAAACCGCGCGGTATCGGTTCGTTTAACGGTGTGCCGGGCTCCGCACAAAAAACAACCGATTTGCCATCATCCATCCAGTCAATACTAACTGGATACCAGTCCTTCGGTATCTGGAGCCGTTTGATGTTCTCTCCGTTGCGATCACAAATCATATACCGATGTGCTTTGTCGATCAGTGCGATCCCTACATTCGGTATTGGCTCCCAGGTATATTCCCGTTGTGTAAACACTATCTTTTTACCATCTGGTGACCAGCGCTGTTTCCATCGGTGAATAACCACTCCGCCTGCAGGTGGCTCCGGGACAAGTGGGCGTGGGTTATGTCCATCCGCACCCATAATCCAAATCGTGTTCCCACCGCCACCTACGGCTAACGGTTTTGAGAATATAATATGCTTACCGTCCGGAGACCAATCGCAAAAGTTTGCATTGATATCCGCTATTGCTTTCATCTTTCCCGTTTCAATATTCAGCACGGTGATACTGGGTTTCTCTTTGTTGTCTATCCGAACTATCCTATTAAAAACGATAGATGTGCCATCCGGTGAAAATGATGTTCTCCCGATGGAACTCCCATCGTTTTCTGTGAGTTGCCGAATGTTTGTACCGTCCGGATTCATCAAGAAAAGGACAGAACCGCTAATCACTCGCCAGACTCCCTCCTCATCACGCCCAGCATCTCGGATGGATTTTTTAAATAAAATATGTTTACCATCCCGAGACCAAGTGCAGGATCTCGGTCTTAACTTTTCAGATTCAGTGAGAAGCGTCTGGTTGCTGCCATCATCGTCCATCACGTAGATACCCGGCACCCCCTCACGTGTGGAGCTAAAAACGATTTTGGCATGGGCTGCTGTAGACAAAAGCAGTAGCAGGAAACAAAGAAAACCGACTTTTTGTAGGTGCATGACTTTTCCTCAAAAAGAGTGGCAGGGGCACGTGTCCCTGCCGATACATTTAGTCTGGATTGTCTGAAGATGTATTATGGCTTAACTTTTTCAGTGCCCCCCACGTTACTTTTTTTTTACCGCGTGGGGTAACAGGCAACACATCATCACTGATCCAATCCAGCGTTTCATCCCTGCCCGGATGATTCGTTAACCTTGTAATCACATGTGTGTGGAGATGATACTTATAGATATTAGCAGGTGGCCACTCCTCAAAAGGTGGTGGGAGTTCTCCTAAAGGCAGCCCGACATACGCACTAAAAACAACCGATTTGCCATCATCCATCCAGTCAATGCTAAGCGGTCGCCAGTCCTTTGGTATTCGTAGCTGTCTAACGTTCTCACCGTTGCGATCACAAATCATATAACGATGCGCCTTGTAGATCAACGCGATCCCTACATTCGGTATTGGATCCCAGGTGTACTCGTCTTGTAGAAACACAATCTGTTTACCGTCTGGGGACCATTTCGGCTCCAATCGGTGAATGACCACTCCTCCTGCAGGTGGTTCCGGGACAAGTGGGCGTGGATTATGTCCATCCGCACCCATAATCCAAACCGTGTTCCCACCGCCACCAACTGCCACTGGCTTTGAGAATATAATATGCTTGCTATCTGGAGACCAATCGCAAAAGTTTGCACTGATATCCGCTATTGCTTTCATCTTTCCTGTTTCAATATTCAGCACGGCGATGCTGGGTTTCTCCTCGTTGTCTATCCGAACTATCCTATCAAAAACGATAGATGTGCCATCTGGTGAAAATGAAACTTTACCGATAGAACTCCCATCGTTTTCTGTGAGTTGCCGAATGTTTGTACCGTCCGGATTCATCAAGAAAACGACAAAATTTGAGTGCCGCTTTGCACGCCTTTTAAACGCAATCTGTTTACCATCCGGAGACCAGCAATTGGAGTAGGATCTCAACGTTTTGGCTTCGGTGAGAAGTGTCTGGTTGCTGCCATCATCGTCCATCACGTAGATACCTTGTACACCGTTGCGTTCTGAGCTAAAAACTATTTTTGCTTGCGCTGTGGTCGACGCAAGCAGTAGTATTAAGCATAGCAAAACAACTTTGCGTCCATTCATGGTTATGCTCCTTAAAAAAAGCGTGGCAGGGAACACGTGTCCCCTGCCGTTTAAAATGTTTTATGGCTCTGGATTGTCACTGGAATCAAACGTGTTCCAACTATCCACGTGTCTGTGGTCTAAACCCGTTATCATGTGGATATGTGCATTTAACTTATAACTTAGACCCTCTCTGATCAGTCCACCGACGAAAAAATTGAGACTCATAGTATTAGCGGAGTGCGGACCATACGATCCGCCGGAAGCCACATTTTCGGTTGGTGCGTCATCTTCTAACGGATTTGCTGGTGCTTTGTCCCACATATGTTTGAACCAGGCGGAACACCAAACGGCATCATCGGATCCGTTATTGGCAGAGACATACCCCTCCATGATGATATTTGTTCCATCAAAATAATGGCGTGTGAGCTCTACATAGCCAGAGACATCGGGGTGCTGTTGACCGCCACCCCCGTGTACTTCGGTTTCCCACTTCGGTTGAAACATCTTCACTTTGTAGGAAGCGGTGGTACTGCGAAATTCTTCAGCATCGGCATCCCATTCCCATACTTTCACACCGATCGTATACTTGCTTCCTTGAAGCGTACCGGGTATTTTATCGTAAGGATAGTAGGAGGCGTAGTTTGTGGTTGAGTCTAATGTCTCACCGTGTACATGTGTGCCATCAATGGACCAACCGACATAATAAATCGGCTTATCGGTTCTCACGTACGCCATGTGGTACGTGTAACCACCATAAGAGGTGTCCTCCGTATCGGAGGGAAATTCCGTGATTTTAATCGCATCACTCTGCTGAACACCGAGCAAGAGGGTACATATCGCAATCACGATTGTGGATAATTTCAAATACTTCATTTTTTCTCCTTTGTTTTCAGTAGATATACTCTCCCGAGCATATCGTTAAGTTGATCGAGTTCCCTTTCCTTGTTCGGTAGACCTTCCACCGGTTTATAGTAAAGTCGAAAAATAAGTTTACATTTTCTGATATTTATGTTAGCATTTATGATTATGGCATATTCAACAGATTTACGCAAGCGTGTTCTCGATTTTATCAATAACGGAGGTAGTAAAGTCGCTGCTGAACGCACCTTTGGTGTCTCAAGAAGAACGATCTATAACTGGTTAGAGGCAGAAGACCCCCTCGCCTATGAAAAGCCGGGACCTAAAGGCCCCCGACACATTGATTACGATGCGCTTCGCCAACATGTCGCTGATTTTCCCGATAGCACACAGATGGAACGGGCTACACACTTCGGAGTCTCCAAGAACTGTATCTGGTATGCATTTGGAAAACTTAACATCACGCGAAAAAAAAGACGTTAACGTATAAAGAACAGTGTCCAGAAAAACGCCAAGTCTATCTTGATGCGTTTGATCTTGAAGTTCAAGTTGGTGGTAAAACTCCGGTTTATGTTGATGAAAGCGGTTTTCCGACTTCACAACTGCGACGGTATGCTTATGCCCCGAAGGGTGCCTGTGTCCAAGATAAAATATCGGGTTCACATCGGTATAAATCTACCACTTTGATTGCGGCTCGCATCGGAGATAGTTTTACCGCCCCTGTGCTTTTTGAAGGTGCCTCTGATGCACTTGTCTTCAATGCGTGGTTAGAGCAGCAGTTATGTCCTTTGCTTGATGAAACGCACGTTGTCATTATGGATAATGCGTCCTTCCACAAGGGTTCAGAGACGGCAAGGTTGATTGCGGAGACAGGTGCGAGTTTGCTATTTTTACCCCCGTATGCTCCAGAGTTGAACCCAATTGAGAAGGACTTCGCTAACATTAAGCGACAATATCAATACAACCCTGAAACATCTATTGATCAAATCATAAAAATGTATAATTAATTATGGGCTTTACTATAAATAAACAAGAATATCCAATTCAAAAGTTATCTGTCCAAAAAAATGGCACTTACATCGTAACCATTGCTAAGAGCGACGATCCAACTTTTCCTTTCGACGTTTACCTTTCTGATAGAAGTGAAATGCCTGCAGAAGAAAACACGCTAACACATAGGCAATTTACTGAGATACTTGATGTTAAGGTCTCAATATACGGAGATATTTTTTTCACAAACAATCAAATAAGAACAGATATTCGCGGGGGACCGCCGCCATCGAGCGGTATCTATCTCATTCCAAATTATGATATAGAGGAATTTATTAATCCTGAATATCGCATAATTAGCATACCTGGTCCCACCCCAGCAGATATAGTGGTCCTAAATAAAAAACATCTACTGTTAAAAGAAGTTAAAATACAGCGTGTCGCTCTGTCGCCGAACAGATATCAAATTGCTTATGATACCGAAGAAGGCGTTTTTCTCTTCAATCTCAATACTGGAGAGGTTGTCCAAATTAGTCGGGGCGGAAGTTTTCCATCTTTCTCACCAGATGGTAAAAAGATCGCTTATGTTTATAGATATTCCGGATTCGCGCATGAAATTGAGATACTCTCAACTGATACACTGCGTTACCTGGGGAACATAAGAGGACTTAAAAACCACGTAAAATTCTTAGACTTCAAATGGTCAAATGATGGAAAATATTTCGTCTACACAATATACGGCGGCGGAGCGGACCTTTTCAAGCAGATTCCGCCGGATACTTCATATCATAATTACGTAGTCTCGCTTGATGGAAAAGAACGGTTTCAGATTTTGGAAGGTATATTTGATAAGGGCGTGCCAATGTTTGATTGGGTAACGAGCGAAGTACCATATACTGTTGAACCCAAGAACCGACTGACCACCCTCTGGGGAAAATTGAAGCAGTAAGTCGTAAATTAGGTAATTATTTTTATAGTCCCAACTTAAATTCGTAAACTTCATATAGATTATGACACAAAAATTAGAAACTCGCCGAATGGGACGGACTGAGATGCGACCAAATGCATTAGCACTTGGTGCAGCATGGTTGTCCTCAAAACCGGATGAAGAGGTTATTAGTGCAATCAGAAAAGCAATTGGACTCGGTATCAACTATATTGACACCTACCCTGGACACAGGGAGCATCTTTGGGGTGAAGCACTTTCTGACGGTTTGAGAGAAAAAGTGTATCTGCAGGCAAAAGTCGGCACACACCCTGAACGTAGGAAAGATTTCTCCGCAGACGGCACACGGTGGAGTGTGACAAATAGTCTTAAAGACATGCAAACAGACTATCTTGATGCAGTGTTGATCCATGACCCGTTGGATATGAAAAGTATATTAGATAAAGGACGCGCTTTGGATACGCTTCTGGAGATGAAAGATGAAGGCTTCATTCGGCATATCGGTGCGGGGGTGCGCTCTCACGATTTTCACAAGCAACTGATCGAAACAGGACATATTGATATTATACTTACCTTCTTGGACTATACGTTATTATCGCAATCTGTCGCGCAGACCACGTTACCATTAGCGCGCGAACACGATGTCGGCATTATCCTCGCCAGTCCTTTGGGAATGGGAAGTCTGACTGGTGCAGAACCAAACGTTGCAGATGAACGGAGACGTAATCCCGATGCTGAACCTAAAGCATACTCTATGTGGAAATGGTGTCAGGAACGTGATGTTAATATCCGACACTTAGCGATGCAGTTTTGCCTCGCCGCACCAATAGATGGTGTTGTGATGTTCGGTCCTGCTGACAAAGCACAAGTGGAAGATGGGTTTGAAGCAGCTACAGCTGACATACCGGAAGAAATTTGGGAAGCGTTTGAAACGGAATTTGGTATCAAACGCGGAATGTAGATCACTTCAATTCATTGTTGGACAAGGTCCTTGTAACCCATCATTGTTACTTTAAAATTCTATCCTTCTAATTTCACACCTACTACCAATTCTGATGCAAACTGTTTTACCGCAGTAAGCAATTTTGTTTCATCATCTTTATGTTTTTCAATCACATTGATAATAGCACTTCCCACAATAACGCCATCAGCGACTTCTGCAACCTGTTTTGCTTGCTCAGGGGTGGACACACCGAAACCGACGCTGATCGGTTTGTTTGTGTGCTTGCGGAGTTCTGTTATCATCGGTGCTACTTCGTCTGATAACGTTGCCCGAACCCCTGTTACGCCAGTTAACGAAACACAATAGACAAATCCAGTACTGACTGATGCGATACTTTGCATCCGTTCTGATGGACTTGTCGGTGCAATAAGGAAGATGGTAGCGAGGTTATGTTGTGGTGCAACTTCTAAAAGTGGTTGTGCTTCCTCTGGTGGTAGGTCTGGCACGATTATTCCATCAACGCCTGCATTTTGTGCTGCTTGGCAAAATGTTGATTCCCCCATACTAAAGATCGGATTATAGTAACTCATCAACGCGATAGGAATGTCTGTTTGCTGGCGGAGTGTTTTCACTATCTCAAGAATCTGTTGGAGAGAGATACGGTGTTTGAGCGCACGTTCGCTGGCACGTTGAATAGTTGGACCGTCTGCTATTGGGTCAGAGAAGGGGACACCGAGTTCTATGAGGTCAGCACCTGCTTGTTCAAGCGTCCGGAGGAGTTTCGCTGTTAACTCAGGTGTTGGATCTCCTGCACAGAGATAAGGCATAAATGCGCTGACACCTTGCTGTCGGAGTTGCTGAAATTTCTTGTCAATTCGATTCATTATGTATGATTGTGTTTCCACTTTCTGATATTGAGTTTTCTCAATTATACGCTGTCCGAATTGAGATGTCAAGTAAAGTTTGTCGGTGCGTTGAAATCTATTTTCGTTGCAATTTCTTTCAAAATTAGGTACAATATTGGAAACAATTAATTTAAAGGAACTAAAAGATGTCAGCGATTAGAATTCTCCAAGATGGTCAGATCACTATTCCCAAACATATCCGTGATACTTTGGATCTCAAAGAAGGCGATATTGCGGAAGTGAGACTTGAGAATGGACAGATTGTGATTACGCCACACTTTTCCAGGGAAGAAACCTCCAAACTACGCTCAGAACCGGCGGTGTCGGCTTGGGATGAACTTCAACGTGTCATGAGCAGCGTCCATGAAAAAAATAGAGGTGTGAGTGAAGCAGAAGTCGTCTCGGATGTACAACGTGCAGTCGCCGAATTACGCCAGGAAGAATATGAACGGAAAACTTCATGTTGTCCTTGATAGCGTTGTCGCGGTAAGTGCTTTTCTTACCACAGGTTTAGCCTCTGAATTGGTGTTTCAGTGTCGGGAAAAGGTCCACCTTTACACTGCTGAAGAAATTTTACAAGAAATCCGCCATGTCTTGTTGGAGAAAGACCATATCCGGAAACGTTACGACTACTCACAAGCAGATGTGGACATTTTTCTGAATAGACTGAGGGAAATTAGCGGAATAGTCAAGCAGTTGCCGGAAATTCAAGTCATAGAACGCGATCCCAAAGATGACATGATCATCGCTTGTGCTGTAGCCAGCTCTGCTGACTATATTGTAAGTCGTGACAAGCACTTATTGGATTTAGGAAAATACCAAGGCATACAAATCGTCACACCAGAAAATTTCATGCAGATGCTGAGAGAAATTTAGTGTCTTCCGTGCTTTGTAGGCAGAAAACTTAGCCTGTCGCTACGAGTGCATCTTGTACTTTGTAAGGCAATTCAAGAAAAATAAAATAAGATTCAGGATACAAATAGTCTTCCTGAGATTCGTCAATGACTCGTAGGTATCCCTCTTTAGCCGCTTCTTCATCAGGCAGAATTCGATAGAATTTTCGCGTCTCAAGGTCTTCACAACCTTCGTTTTCAATGCAAAGTACAAAGTGAGTTTCTGATAGTTTCTTTATCATATCTCACAGATTTGCCTATCTGGAACAATTGTTTCAATATTCTTTATTGATCCAATGATTTCAAAGTGCATTGGTTATTATGAAATGTCTTTTTATATGGTTTAATGCACACTTGTTTTGTTGTCGGAGTTGCTGAAATTTCTTGTCAATTCGATTCATAAATATGATTGTGTTTCCACTTTCTGATATTGCGTTTTCTCAATTATACGCTGTCCGAATTGAAATGTCAAGGTAAGTTTTGGATAGTGTAAATCTGAAATCAGCATCAAAACATCTTGGATTACTCAGTCCCTTTTTTTCCTCAAGGTCCGTTAAATCTTCAACTTCAGCGATATTCGCCAACATGCGAGAAGATTTGCATAACTCCACCTGCAGTGCAGCCAATTCGTCACGGAAAATGGCACGTTCAGTCTTGTCTTCAAAGTCTCCTGCCAAACTTTTTCATACATAAATCTAACACGCTATCATTTTGATGTCAATTCAATTTTGTAATCTCATAACCACTGAAGAATGACTAAACTTTTATACTTGATTTGCGTCAAAATTGCCGATATACTTTATCAAAAAATTTAACGAAAATTTATGCTGAACTTTTACAATTCGTTATTGTCAAAAAAATTTAAAGGCTTGTTTAAGATTATAATCTTCCATAATATAAGTTTAAGGAGATGCTAATGCTTCGATGGGGAATTGGGTTTACGTTTATCCTGTTTAGTCTTCAGTTTATGGTAATTCTTTGTGCGGATGCACAAGAGCCTACAGAAATTGACCTATCTCAACCGTTAACACTTGAACAGTGTATTCAAATGGGATTAGAAAAAGCAACGAGTATGCGAAATGCACGGTTGAGTCTTGCTATTCAGGAGTTACGTTTAAAAAATGCACGTGCCGGTTATTTTCCGACAATTACTTCTTCCGGTCGATATGATTTCTCTGACCGTTTAGATTTCGGTTTTGAACGAGAAAACTACGATTTAGGATTGACAGGACGTTATACGCTTTGGGATAATGGACAACGTGAAGTAAATTACGCACAGGCAAAAGAGAGTTTGATAGTTACAACGAACCGAAATGAGGGAATTAAACAGGGTTTAATTCTACAGATTACTCAAGCGTACTATGATGTCCTTAAAGATACAGAACTCGTTAAGGTGAGTGAAGATGTATTAGAACGATCCAGAGATAATACAAAACAGATCCAAGCTTTAGAAGAAGCAGGTGTACTTATCCCCGCAGATGTTGCTACTGCAAGAGTCCGTGAAACAAGTGACGAATTGGGATTACTTAATAGTCAAAATTCGCTCCAGATATCACAAGCGACTTTACCACGCCTTATGGGCTTAGACCCTGGACTGCTAATTACCGTAGCAGTAGATGAATCCTTCCAATTGTATCTGGAGCGCGGAACTATTGAGAAGATAGACATCACTGTTGAAGAAGCGATACAGATAGCACTTGAAAATCGTCCAGAATTTAAGGAAACTGAAGCACAAATTAAACAACAAGAATGGAGTTTAACACTTTCAAAATTACGACGTTGGCCGCAGTTGAGCGCAAACGTAAATTATAACGTCAACCTTGATGATTACCTGCATGAACGTCAAAATTTTTCGGATTTTCGGAGTTGGAGTGTTGGTGCATCGCTTAACTTTACACTTTTTGATGGTGGTATCTTGGGTAATCGCGTGAAGGAACTTAATATGCAGTTGGAACAAACACGCGAAAATGCAAGCGACTTGGAACGCTCGGTTGCGCTTGGGGTACGACAAAGTTATCTGAACCTAAAACGCAGCGAAGCCGCCGTAGAAATCTCTAATACACAGGTAGTTAACGCTAAACTCAGTTTAGATGTTGTTCAAGGGCGCCTTAAAGTCGGAAAAGCGATTCCACTTGAGGCGCTTGACGCACAAACAAGTTACGCGCAAGCATTGACAAATCGGGTGAATACATTTTACGATTATAAAATTGCGCGAACACGATTACAGGATGCAATGGGGGTCCTAGAGTAATTATGAAGATCGGCAAAAAATGGTTGATTATCGGCACAGGTACTATTATTGTCATTGCGGTAGCGATAATAGGTGCAACCCGAATGAACTTTGGACAGAAGAAAGAAGATGACGAAGATAAACGTGAGGTTGTACGCCGCGGACAATTCCTTGTAAAAGTCCAAGAATCTGGTACTCTTCGCTCCTTTATTGAAGTAGATGTCCGGTCGAACGTAGAGGGCGAAATAAAGGAAATTTTCGTTGAGGAGAGTGACACAGTTGAAGAAGGGGATCGACTCCTCAAAATTGACGATGAGCAGATTTTAGAGGATATGAAGCAAGCAAAGGCAAACCGAGATGCGCGAAGTGCTGAACGTGAACAAGCAGACCTTCGAATAAAGATTGCTGTGCAGCGCGAAAAAAGTGACATGTCGCAAGCGCAAAATTCTGTCGCGAAAGCTGAGGCGAACCTCCAATCCTTTGCCGCGAACAAACAACAACGCATTACTGAAGCGGAAACCCTCGTGGCAACTACGCAGAACTTGCTGGACCGGGACCAAATCTCACTGAAGCGGGCGGAAATCTCTCTAACACAAGCTAATTTAACACTTGATAGAGCGAAGGCAAGTGTCACATCCGCCAAAATTTCCTTTGAGACAACCCAGTCCGAACACGAACGTAACAAAGAATTATTCGAAAAAGAATTAATTTCAAAGCAAGCATTAGAGCAATCCCAAAAACAACTCGCTTCGACTAAATCCCAATATGAAACTGCACTGAAAGCGGTTGAATCCCAAAATGAAACAATTAAATCCGAAGAAGAAAACATCAAGCGGGAGAAAGTGGCAATTCAGAGCCGAGAAGCTACACTTGCCCTCAATAAAAAGAACGTTGAAACGGTCAAAGAATCTCAAGATGCACAGCAAAAGCAATTGAAAGCAGATTTAGAGAACGCACGCACCCGCCTTAAACAAACTGAAGCGACCACTGAGGAAGAGAAAGATCTCACAAAACATGCTAAAGTTAGCGCAGAAGCGAATCTGCTGCAAGCAGAGAGCCGTCTTAAATCTCAGCAGGATCGTTACGAGTGGACAACGGTTAAAGCACCGATGTCTGGCACAATTACACGTATTTCTGTAGAAGAGGGGGAGATTATCACTTCAGGCCGGTCGGCATTTTCACGAGGGGAGGCAATCATGCGCATTGCTGACCTTTCGCAGATGATTGTCAAAACCCAAATCAATCAGGTCGAAATCGGCAGGATAAAAGAGGAACAACGCGTAGAAATACGTGTGGATAGTTTTCGCAATAAAATTTTTAATGGTAAAGTGAGCGAAATTTCACCAAGTTCTACCCCACGTGGTCAAGGCGGAGGTGGTGTGATTACCTTTGAGGTTGACATAGAAGTCGAGATACCAGATAAAGAAGAATTTAAATTACTGCCCGGCATGTCTGCGGATGTAGATATTATTGTCTTTGAAAAGCCTGATATTCTTCAGATTCCGATTGCAGCGGTTTTAAGTCCGGAAGTGTTTACTGTAAAAGCTACAGTAAATTCAAACGATCTTGGGCAGTTTAAGCAAGGACAAAAACTAAAAGTCCAAAACCTAATTGGCAAGCAATTTGGTGGACAAGTTACAAAGATTTCCCCATCGGAAACTCGCGGCAATCTTGAAATTTTGTTTGACGAACCCCCGAAAGGTATGCGTCCCGGCCCGACAGAAATCGCTATTGTAATTTCTGAAAATAAACGAATAACCAAAATAGAAGCGGAAATTAGGAGTGAACGACAGCATTTTGTTAAGCTTGACACAGGGGAACCCCAAAAAAATAAAGACGGTGAAAAAGGTGTTAAAACGCATATTAAAGTTGGTAGACGCAACAAAACACACTTTGAAATTATGCACGGTCTAAAGGAAGGCGATCGCGTCTTTGTGCCTTCTATGATGGAATTGACAAAGGGAGAAGAAAATAAAAGTAACAGATAATGGATGAATGTGGTAGGCAACAGGGTAGGATGGAGGGTTTATGAACGTTCCTCAATTAGATCGATGGATTGGTAGAAATCAATTGAGTCCTGGTGAAATAGATAGTAACCGTTACTTAAAAGCGGTGAGTCTCTTTGCAGACACGGCTATACAATACGGGCGGGATAGGGATAGTGGTAAAGATATGCCGCTCTTTGCCGACTGCCTACATATCGACCATCTCAAGGCACCCAGATCTATGACATCACACCGCTCGGGCACCGAGCCGAAACCGACGGTCTGGAGTTTCTTCCAAAATCAGCAGAACCTGATGCGGTTGCTTGCCTCTTTAAGCCAGTTCACAGGAGATGGCAAATATGTCTATGCCGCAGGAGAAGCCGCCGAATACATGTTTAACAACTACTGGTATCCAGAGAGTGGCGTTCTGCACTGGGGCGGACACGGTTATGTAGACTTGGTAACTGGTAATACTTACGGCATGAAGGGGGTTGTCCACGAAATAGAGGACGTGTACCCCTACTGGGAATTGCTGAGAGCCGTAGATGCAGACCGGGGCGAGATGCTGATGAAAGGTATTTGGGAAGTAAATATGAAGGATTGGGATGCCTTACATTACAACCGACACGGTGATTTCAAAAAGCAGGTTGATCATGCTAATACCTGGAACAGGCCTTGGAACGGATACAAAGAACCCAAAATCAGTGGAGATCTCTCGTTTATCAGTGTAGCACTGGATATGGCTTACGCCGCTTACAGTTTGGGTTACCAAAAGCATGAGGAAGCACCACGGATTTGGGCAGAACGTCTCTTAAATCTGATAATAAAACAGCGGGATCCAGAGACAGGCATCTGGCCCAACCTTGTTCATCCGCAAAGTGCCAAACGCGGGTTGAACGTATTCGGTAGAAAGTATCCGCAGGCAACCGAACCGAGGGTCTATGTAGGCAATCAGTTGAACCACACCATTACGCAGATGATGGGTATGCTGACAATCGTAGAAAATGCCGCAAAGTATGGTCGCGTTGGTGAAATAATGCACATCAAAGAAGCGGTTACACAGCACATCATCGGTTTCCTAAATGCCTCCTACAATCCGAAAAACAACACACTGAAAAGCATTGTTATTGACGGGACGGATCTCACGGATTTTCGGATACAGGGACCTTTCAGAGATGCAAAGTTATACTTTGGTGCTAAAGAGGGCGGTGCATTCCTGCCGCAAAACATTACACCGCTTTTTACCTCCGTCTGTGCGCGTGGGTATCGGGTCTCCGAGGGTAAAACTGAATTCAGAAACTACCTACGTACGATGTTTAAAGCCTTCGGGATCGGAGACATCGGTGCTGACAAAAACTCGCCACCGATGTTGAATTTTGGGACAACTGCTCTGGAACCCGCCTATATCTTCACATTGGTAGATCTGTACCGAGCGGAACCGAAGGCAGAATTTCTGGCAATGGCAGAACGAATCGGGGACAACCTGCTGCAAAGTAGACAGCATGCCGATAGTGGTCTTTTCACGCTTGAAGATGATTTTATATTCCACAGCAAGGTCATGGATAAACCTGAGTTACAGGACGGACATGAAGGGAAAACCGTAGCTGAGCTTCTGCAGGATACCCATAGAATCGCAAACCTTGACGCGATGGAGCCACTTGCACTACTTAGCATCTACGCCGCGCAAACCGGACAGTACAACATCATGCCCGAATGGACAGCTGGTGGACTTTACCTTAAGGTGAGCAGTGTAGGTCATATTGTTGGCAAAGAGATGCAGCTATGGTTTGATAAACCTGCACTCAAGCAATTTTACAAGGACAGTAATATCGACTGTACTTGGGATATAGATGAAGATTGAGCCAAACCGTCATTGCTAAATCAATACTAAATGTGCCAAATACAACGCTCGTATTTAGCATTGATTGGGCAGATGCGGTGTTGATTCTGCTTAAGGTATTTTGTGCCTTCTAACATTTACACCCCGTCCCTACTAATATGAGGATGGATTTTGTCAAAACCTTACACACGATTTGTTGACTTCTTCTTGCACTAATGTTAAAATAATATTAATTGATATTATCCGCTGAGAACGCAAACTAACTGAAGATTAAGAAAATAAATCGGTCCTGTGGCGAGGTTAGGAAACCTCGCCAGCGGGGAGGTACACCTGCTTCGTGCAGACGGAAAGTTACCGAATTAATAAATTGATCTTCATACAGTTTGCGCTACAAATATTGACTAATTATCAGCATATTTTCATTTAAGACGGTGTTTCTATGTCTAAAAACTTACGCAATAAGTAGTTTTGAGATTTTATTGATAAAATAATTAAGGAGATATAAAATGTTCAAGAAAATTGCAACAGGTTTGGACCCGCTTATGACGATAAACAGATAAAGAATGCTGTTGAAGTTTCAATACCTACTATTGAGAGAACGCGTCCAACCTTTGTGCTTGAGGGACGGACAGCCGCACTGACCGCAAAAAAGCGCACTGACACCCCAAACTAAAAGGTTGATGGCGAAAAAGAAGCACATCTTATCGCTTTAGTTGCTCAGCCCCTATTGTGGTTTTACTATAATAACGACTTGTGCCAGTTAACTAATTGTTTTTGTTGTTTTCACAAATATTAGGTATTGTCATATAAACATATCGTCCCTACGGGACTAAAGAGGGCGTTTATTTCCATTTTCTATAAACATATCGTCCCTACGGGACTGAAGAGCATATCAACAATAGGAAACACGGACAAAACGTTACGCTTATGTGAAATAATATTTTTCCAAAAGTTATTTAGCACAACTCGTTATAATACTAAAATCTACTATATATACATTCCCTTGGAGTTAAGTAAGAAAATGAAAAGAAATTTGCAATTCTCATGCAGTCGGATCCATCGACTACAGTATTTAAAAACCTCGTTGTTGGTTTGCCTATTCTACCTTGTTTTTTGCTTTTCTATTTCGAATGGAATTGCAGCAGAAGCAACTACAACAGCAGAAGCAGACAGGTTTCTTAAACAGTTGATCGGTGCTGAACATCACGGAATGGGGGGTAGTTTTGTTGGGGCAACCGATGGCGCAAACGCCCTTGGTAACAACCCTGCTGGGATCGGTATTGCTAAGGGAAACCGATTTGTAATTCACATGGCACGTTTTCCACGTACCGTTGCCCTCCTTTCTAAACCAAATTTCAACGCAAACTACGAGGATTATAGTCAGTATGAACAGCGTGCTGCTGGTATTGAAACATTGAATTGGGCATTTCCAATAGGTAGGTTCGGTACTATAGGTGTCGCTCTATCCACAGCACATGAAGGCTCCTTTCGCCGCGTCAACCACGAAGGAAAAGCACTCAATAGTTTTCCAGAAAATAACCTTGCTATCGGGATCGGTTACGGTTTAAATTTTGGGGGAAACACTGTTGTCGGATTTGATGCAAAATGGTTGCGGTCTAAGGTTACTGACACTTTGGGTACCGAGCATTTCGGACGGGGTTACGCCTATAATGTCGGACTTATTCAGAAATTTGGAAACGCACTTCAAGCAGGCATTGTCGTCCGTAATTTAAGTAATGGATTGTCGTTTGTTGATCCCACTATTCCAGATAAAATCCGCCGCGATGTTATTGCGGGTATAACTTATCAACGCGAAATTTCAAACATGTCTTTACGGCTCGGATTTGATTTACACCCGCCTTTTCGTGATGGCATCCGAGCGAACCTTGGTGCCGAAGTTTGGTTTCGCAACCGCATTGGGGGTAGAATCGGATATCTCAGGGATACTGAAAAGCGTTACGCCTCGGCTTTTCTTTTAGAAGATGCTACGTTTGAAATGGAGGAGCGAAATTGGAAAGCAGAAGGGCTCTGCTTCGGATTTGGTGCACGGTTCGGAAACATTACACTAAATGCCGCTTATACCCCTCAATTCAAGCCGAGTGTATCTGCGGATGAACGCATTCACATCGTCCAAGGCACCGCTGTCTATACCTTTTCAATTGGACAGGATTTTTAAACGCGCTTTGTCATAGTAGCACAATCTGTTAGATTGTGCATATTAGCCCGCAAACTAACAGATTGTGCTACAAATATTGCGAAATATGCATCATTCTCTATAAAAAACGGTGTTTGCACGCCTAAAAACTTATAGGCAGCAACTTAGGTTATTATAGATGCAATATCCAATGTTATGGAAATATGAATTATGTCAGGCGAGTACCAAACAATTGTCGGAATCGCTACCGCTAAACACGTAGTGAAAAAATCACGGTTTTATGGAGAAGCATCGGCAGTAAATAGCCACGATGCAGTCAAAAAATTTGTCGCTGATGTTAGATCACGGATCCGTCATGCTACACACTACTGTTATGCTTATTGCATCGGCAGTGGCAATAAAAAGCTTGAATATGCTACTGATGCAGGTGAACCGGTCCATTCCGCAGGTCCTCCTATCCTCACGGCAATTCGTGCTACCGGATTATCTAATACGATAATTGTTGTCGCACGGTATTACGGTGGAACCAACCTTGGAATTGGTGGATTGATTAGAGCTTATGGCACATGCGCACGCGCATGCCTTAAAAATGCAACTTTAGAAACCCGTACTTTTTATCACAACTTACACGTAAATGTTCCCTATTCTCATATAGGCACAGTCGTCACACTATGTAAACGCTTGGGTGGTCAAGTAACAAACATTGAATATGATCCAACTCCAAATATCGCAATTCAGATTCAGCAAAAAGAGTTAAAAACTTTCAAAGCACAGCTTCAAAGTATTGGAATTACAAAAACAGAGTTACAGTAAGTTTGTAGCTTATCGGAGGAATGCACGTTGAGCACAGTAAAATATACAACTACGCACGAATGGATTGAAGTTGTTGGCACAGAGGGAACTATTGGCATAACAGAACGCGCCCAACATCTTTACGGCGAAATTATTTTTGTTGATGTGTCCCCTGAGCAAGAATGCGAACAAGGTGAAATTATTGGTAGAATTGAAACCGAAACCGGAGGAAACTTTTATCTCTATGCCCCCGTCGCTGGCGAGATTTACGAAGTCAATACAACTCTTGAAGAAGATATTGAAATCATCAACAGTGTACCAGAAGGTGATGGTTGGGTTTGCAAAATCTACATCGACAATCTGAGTGAACTTGACTCACTTTTGAATTTAGATGACTACGAAGACTACGAAGAAGATGAACTTGATGAAGGTGAGTACTTACCAGAAACTGATTTTTATGAAAATATTGATGATTATTGATCACCACTGGAAGTAATAAAAATACGCCGAACAAGGCGCAGCTTCGGAACAGGAATAATGCTATCAACTTGATACCCCAAATCAACAAGCGGTTGACTGAGGTCACGGATATCAATAAACCCTGCTTTTGGCGCGCGTGTTCGTAGATTTCCCAAAATTTCAGTAGTCATGGTAGTATCTTTAACAAGACTTATGCCATAAGGTAGGTCTGTAGCAACCACGTCAAATTGTCGTTGTATCGTCCGCGCATCGCGCAATTGAACATCAGCTGTGAGTCCGTAATGCTTCAGATTCTTGGTTGTTGCACCGACCATACGTGGGTTAATATCATAACCCGATGCTTGGATGCCGCAATGTGCTGCCGACAGGACAACCGTACCGGTACCACAACACGGATCAAGCAGATGTTCACCGGGAGAAGCCACAAGGTTAACGAGAGCGCGCGCAAGCCTTGCAGGTAATGAGCTGGAAGTCACATGCGGACGCTGATCATGTGCAACCCACAGGCCATCAGCTTCAGAGAGAAGTTTACCAAACCAAAGTTTATCGGGAGTTACAACGAGTAAAAAAACAACTCGCGGAGACGACAAATTTGGCTTACCGCCAATGATACCTCCTATCTGATGTGCTAATGCCATGGAGTCAACATTCAGGGTGCGGGGCTTTTTAACAACTGACACCCGAAATCCATCTGCATGCAAATCTGCAGACCGAATATTCGCATAGAGCTCTGATACGCTTCCGGTTTCAAAGAGCACTTCAGTACAACTTTTGAGGTACGCACCTCGGCATACATCAGCACACATATCCGAAACTGTGATACCGGACGCATCCGGAGCAGCGCCCGTTAACGCAACCGATTCCGCTGATGCCAATTCTGTAAGTTGAGACGGAATCGCCATAAGATAGAGATATTTTTGTGTTATCATGTTTTCATGATAACACAAAAATCCAGAAACAACAATGTTAGAAAGGAACACTGCTGGTGAGGTTTCCTAACCTCGCCCCGTTGCACTATGCGGAAACAACAATGTTAGAAAGGAAACACTTGATGCCAAAGACTGAAAAAATTAGGATTGGACATAGCCCAGATTCTGATGATGCCTTCATGTTTTATGCCCTCGCAAAAGGGCTTATTCCAACTGAACCGTTTGAAATTGTACACGTTATAGAAGACATTGAGACCTTGAACAAACGGGCACTCGCAGCTGAACTTGAAGTTACTGCGATTTCCGTTCACGCCTATGCGTATGTCGCAGATAATTACGCACTTATGCCTTGTGGCGCAAGCATCGGGGATCAGTACGGACCCCTAATCGTTTCTAAAACACCAATGGAAACCTTTACCGGTAAACGTATTGCGATCCCCGGAGAGATGACCACTGCTTATCTGACAATGAAACTCTTCCAACCCCATGTTGAAACAAAAACGTATCGCTTCGACAAGATTATTGAGGCTGTCCAACAAGGCGAAGTTGACGCAGGACTCATTATTCATGAAGGGCAACTGACATACACACGTGAAGGACTTCACAAAATAGTTGATTTAGGGGAATGGTGGCACGAAGAAACCGGATTGCCACTACCTCTTGGCGCAAATGTTATCCGCCGCAATCTTGGGAACGAGAAAATTCGTCCTATCACATCTTTGTTAAAACAGAGTATTCAATATTCACTTGAACATCGGGAGCGTGGGCTTGAATATGCAATGACCTATGCACGTGACATGGAAACCGACCTCGCGGATAAGTTCGTTGGCATGTATGTTAATGATTATACTTTGGATTATGGAGAAAGCGGCAGAAAAGCGGTACAGGAATTGCTCAACCGTGGTCATAAAGCTGGTGTGATTCCACATCGCGTAAATGCTGATTTTGTTGAACTTTGATGTGTGTATTATAATTCAAATTGCTATCTATAAGATTTTAGACAGGCAGATACCGTTTTTTATAGAGAATAATCCGTTTTTTGCAAGATTCCGTAGCGTCCACTGACAGTTTGCGCTGATTTGGCACAAACTGGAAGTTTGTGCTACAAGATGGCAACTTAGGTTACTATAGTAAAACCTATAATTAATGGGACACTTACGTAGCGCAATCTGTCAGTTTGCGCACTCACATGCACAATCTGGCAGATTGTGCTACATAAGAAAATCTGAATTGCAGGGGTTCTGCTATGGACACAAAACGCCGCAGAAGTTTTCAGTTAGAAGATGCGAAAGGGAATAAACTTGCTACCGGTGTTATCTATGATGAAGGCAATGTTCAGGTGTTATGGCGTATAGACTGTGGGTACACAGCTGAACAATATGCTTCTCTGAACCCTGTTTTAGATTTAATGCCGGGAGTTGCTGTGCTACGCCTCCAAGATTCCGAGTGAACATAGCATTTCTCTTTCAACGAAGCCTTCGATCAGCCAACTTAATGATTTGCCCATTTTCCTGAGCAATATACATATAACCGAGTCCATCTAATGTTATCCCTTCTTGATCATCACCCGGCAATAGGTAGCGTTGAAGATGTGTACCATCTCGTTTGAGTTCGACCAAAAGGTTTGTTGTATCACTGATTAACACAAGAGAATCTGCTTTTGCATTGTAGGCAAGTCCAGAAATATCCAAGAGGTTCATCTCAATATAACGAATAATGGTACCTTCAGCCTCTGTAGCGTTAGACGTAAGAAGCGGCACACTTACTTCACATATAACCGAAGGTTCTCCGCCAGGTTTGCGACTAAATGATTGATTACCAATCCAAAATGTCCCGCCCTCCGGGTGTGTTGCATCTGGAACAAAAGTTATTGCTTCTATCCCCATACCTCCCTTTTTTAGGAGTGGTTTCCCTTCAAAAGTACGATTGATTTTAAATTCCCGATGGATCGTAAGTGTCTGCGGATCAATTTCCAAAATGGTTTCGTCATCCTCAACCGCTGCGTAAAGCCAGCCCGTTATCGGGTGAGTCGTAATTCCTTCCAGGTCAAGTGCTTGCAACGCCTTCGTTTGGATAACCGTACCATCTGGACGAATTTCATGAATATGTCCCTCATCATCTACAACAAACAACGTTCTGCGTTCCGGGTGATAGGTTACACCAGACGGTTCAGTAATCGGTGTTTTGCTAATATTGCCCACCCAAGTATACGGAAGTTCAGTGGGTATCAAGGCAGCTTTCTCTTTCCGATCAGCGTCTTCTATCCTTATCAGAAAGTAGACCAGGAGCGCGCTGACACACATAAAGCAACATAAAACGAAAATTTTGTTATTACGCACAGTGTTATCCTCAATCTTTGGGTAGCAGCTTGTCAAAATATGAGGTCACGAATGGCTCAGCTGTAGCATAAACTTCCAGTTTGTGCGCTGATATGCATAAACTTCCAGTTTGTGCTACAAAATGTCCAAATAATTATATGCTTTACTATATTTCCAAAAATTCTTGTCCAAATGGTCTGCGCCAATCTCCTATTGTTAAAAAACTATCATATTTTTTTTGAGGTGTCAAGTACAAAAAGTAACATTTACTTCCTTTTACCTTGACAATCCCTTAAATCAATGATATAATAAATTAGTAAACTAAAATAGATACAATGACCTTCAGCGAAGGGGAAATAAATGGCAAGCACACCGAGGTTAGTCGTCGAAGTCTTTGAACATGTCAATTTTCATGGACGCAAGATAACCCTCGTAGAATCCATACCGAATACAACAGAAATAGGTGCCCAAGACGTAATCTCTTCTATTAAGATATACCAAGGGCCCGGTTTCACTGCGTCTCCGAACTACAAGGCAATTTTTCATGAACATGCCAATTATAAAGGCAGGCGATTGGTCTTAGCACCAGGATTCTATCCAAACATCCACGAGATACCTTACAATTTCGGTGATGCAATTACAGCGATAAGTTTTAGTCCAGCTGCACATCCGACCCCGCCGGTGTATGGAGCAGTCCCTGTTGTCATAGAGGTGTTTCGTGATGTGGATTTCAGTGGTCAGCGGAGTCTTATCATGCGCGATGTCAGTTCAATGTTCGAAATCGGCATGAATGATATGATCTCTTCTGTCCGTATTCAGCGCGGTCCGAATTTTCCTTTTAGTGGATGCCATATCATCTTCTACGAACATGTCAATTTTGAAGGACGTAGGATCAACTTAGACTTAAACTCTCGCGAATTCCAGAAGTCAGTCAGGAATCTTCGCGAGCTACCCCACTCACAATCGTTTTCCGACATCATGTCCTCCATAAAGATTGTGCCGTTAGGTGTTTTCCGCGTGCTAATTGTTGTAGGTGATAATCTAACGGGCGAACCCGCTGTTTTGCAATCTCTCACGACGCTTGAAGGTTTAGAATTTCAATATACAACAGTCCATATTAACGATAATCCTGATAACCGAGGCGACCCAAATAATGCGATAAAACTCTCCAATGTTACGCTCTCCAATTATGATATTATTTGGTTCACTTGGTTTGCCACGGGGCATGATGGAGAGTATTTTGTTGAAGACGCGGATGATGCGATCAAAGACTTCGTAAGAAAAGGTGGTGTTGTGTGGACATCCGCTATGGATAACAATATCGTACCACCTGATGGAGTCCACGCATCTGAAACGGCATGGCGTGGGGACTGGCTACCTGTAGATCGTCATCCTATTGATGTCGTTGGTGCTGAAGATGCCAACGTTACGATTACCGAGGATGGGCAAAAAACAGGTATGTTTACATGGCCCCATAAGATCAATGTGGATAATTTGGTGACAGATGACCATTGGGTTACCAATGACCCAAGTTATCAAAAGTTGGTCGTTAGAGAAGACAATGGCGGCCCAATCGGCATCCAGTTACAGTGGGGGGACGGATACTACGTCGGTTTTGCCGTTGATACACGGGATGCCCATAAAACCGCTGTCGCGAAACCTTTAATTGAAAATACACTCTGTTATCTTGCAAGTCTCGCGTGGCAAACCTCTCCACGCCAACCCCTCAAGGGACGTTATAGGACAAGCCAGAACAATGATATAATGTTCTAACAAAAACATTTTTTGAAATGTAGAGTTTTACCATAGGAGAAATTAATGCGTCTCATTCTTGCTGTTATATTTCTAATTGTCGTTGTATGTGCCATCGGGTATTTTGCCTATAATTTTCTGATGCCAGATGGTGATCCGAATGGTGATCAGAACCAAACCAACGAATCTAATGTCTTGCGCTGGATGGGTGTTATAGCCGTTGTCTTATTTGGAGCTTTGACTGTTAGTGTATTATCCGTTATCCGTTATAGGATACCGAAAGCAGATATCGCCTTGGTCAGAACAGGTGGTGCGAGAGAGAAAATTCGTATCACTGGTGGTCTCTGGGTTAATACGATTATCCATGAAATCAAAGAGATCTCCCTCAACACCATGCGAATTGAGGTGGTTCGCGAAGCCACTGATTCCTTAATTACCAACGATTTCAACCGAGCCGACGTTGAAGTCGTTTTCTATATTAAGGTTAATCCTGATGACGATGAAATATTAAAAGCTGCCCAAGCCCTCGGCGATAAATCCATGACACCAGAAACTATCCGTGAATTAATTGAACCGATGTTGGATGGTGCGTTAAGAAGCGTCGCTGCCGAAAGTGAAATTCAAGACCTTCTACAGAAACGCCTTGAATTCGCTGACAACGTTCAAGATGCTTGCGGGGAAAATCTGAAACTCCATAATGGATTGACACTTGATACCGTTTCCATTATCCAGGTTGATCAAACGCCTATGGAAATGCTCAATCCCGACAACCGATTTGACGCTGTCGGTATCCGAGAAATTACTGAAATCACTGCCGAACAAGAGCGAGATAAAGAGGCTGCCATTAAAGCGAAAGATGTTGCCATTGAACAAATTAATGTTGAAGCCCGTATTCGGATCCTTGAAGCAGAACAAGAGCAAGCATGGGCAGAATCTGATCAACAGAAAAATATCGCCATCTATGCTGCGGAACGGGAAGCTGAAACCATAAAGTTCCAATTTGAGATGGAACAGAGCGTCCAAGAACGTGAATACGAAATGAAGTTGGAGGTTGAACGCGCCCGTATTTCTCAAGAAGAAGGTGTCGCATTACGTGAAGTTGAATTAGAATTAGAAGTTCAGACTGCAACATTCGCCCAAGAACAACAGGTGCAACAACGTGAGATTGAGAAAAATCTCGTCGTTGAAACCGCACAAATTGACCAAAGCAAAGTTGTTCAGCTTGCTGAAATTGCACAACATCTTACTGTGCAAATGGAGAAAATTGAACAGGAACAGACAATTGAAGTTCGCGAAATAGAGAAGCAGCTGATGGTAGAAAAAGCACGCATCGCTCAGGAAGAGGGTGTGCAGTTGCGAGATGTTGAGCGAGACTTGACTGTATTGACTGCGAAGTTCGCCCAAGAACAGCAGGTGCAACAACGTGAGATTGAAAAGAACCTCGTCGTTGAAACCGCACAGATTGACCAAAACAAACATGTAGAACTTACTGAAATCAATAAGTTGTTGACGGTGGAACAGGCCCGTATCGGTCAAGAATTACGTGTCGCGCTTACTGACGAAGATCGAAAGATCGATGTTGCCAATAAACAGCAGCTTACAGCACTTGCAGAGAAAGAGCAGTTAGAGGCTGAGGCAGAACGCATGGGGGCGGAAGTCAATGTTACTGCCACCGAACAGATAAAAGGTGCTGAATGGCAACGGGATGTTGCAATCCTCGGTGCCGAAGCACAGGCACAACCAATTGAACGTCTCGCAGATGCTGTGTTGTCGGAAGCACGAGCCAAAGCACAAGGCGAAATGGCGGAATACGAAGCACGTAATGTCGCTGAACAACGGGTCCTCGTCCAAGAAGCTATCCTGGAACTGATTGAAGAAGCTCCGGATATTATTGAACAAATGATGCGTCCCGTAGAGCAAATTGATAGCATCAAAATTCTTGATATGGGCAACAACGATGGCAAAGGCGGTATCAACCGAAGCAGCATGGGGCGTTTTGCAAATACGTTGCTTGACACAGGCGCAATTTCACCGATGCTCAAGGAACTTTTTAACTTTGCCGATGTGGATGCCGGGCAAATCGCAGACAAAATCGCAGAATACCTCGCTGATCTGGTTAACCGCCCAAGTGACGCTCCCGAAGTGCATGTAGATGTAGATGTAGATGCTGAATAAATCACAGAATCTTTAGTCCCGCTGAATGCCAAAAGCGCATTCATAGCGTTGATTTGGTAGGGACGATATGTTTATAAAAAAACGTTGTCCCGTCACTTAAGCCATGCGCCATCAAAGATTTTCTAAAACACAAAAACGCACCAAACAGCACAGATGCCGTACATGCCGTTCCGGTAATGGGAAACGTGCATGTCCTGCTCTCAGTAACATGATAATTTGCCCAGAATGTTGTAGTGCCAAACGGGCGAAAATACCTGGATGTGACCATCGTTGTAAATACTATAGCCCCCTCATAGTGAAAAGCAGAAAAGTCGCCTCGCCTGAATACCCACTCCACTTGTGTCTTGTCAGTCGTTCACGAGATACCGGCATGCTTATTGTTGTCGGCACCCGCAAGAGGCCTGACGGAAATCTGAAAGCCATGTTTCTTCTCCTGGACCTCTGGAAAAAAGGAGTCCGAGATTGCTTTTACGATGCAAACCTTTCCGAAAAACAATTTGAACGCGCATGTCAACGGTTCGGCAATAGTTATACTGAACCAGAACAAGCACTTCCAGAAGAGGAAGAAGAAGATACTGAACGAGAAGAAAAAAATGTTACACAAGAATTAATTCGTGTCCCAAGAAATACACTTATCATTGAAGCAGAAACTGCAATGCATTTTGATAACGGTGTGACGATTGTGGACGAGGCAGAAGCCTCTAACGGCAAAGCCATTGACAGCGCCAGAGGGGCTCGCAGTATTTATGACGTTTACATCCCAAAAACGGGCAAATGGTACGTATGGATTCGTACCTTTTATAAATCGGGCAGTCAAGACTCTTACTGGATAGGCATTGAAGATGTAGAGCCTTATCCTTGGGACGAACAAGGCGGCCCGAATGCAATCAAAATTTGGGCAGTTCCCGGCGACAACTCTAAATGGAACCGTTGGATATGGGATACTTCAACACATCCACTCGGAAAGTCAATCCCCGGTTATTTTAACGTCAAACGACGCGGCTATTACCGCGTCTGGTCAAAAGGAAGAGAACCGGGGACACGGTTAGACCAAATCCTACTCACACGTTCTCGCAGATTTAACCCAGAAACCGCTTCCGAAGGCAAATCGATTCCCCTCAACACAGAGCTCCACCCGTACGAACCCGCAACCTTTGAAGAGTGTCAAAAATTAATTCGCCATGCAGTAGAGATTTCAAAAGCTGTTGAGACCGAGTTTCCATGGGAATTTAAATACTGGCTCCATGACATCTGGGGAGATATCCGAAAATTTCCTGAACCCGAGGGTTCACTCTATAAATGCCAAAAATGTGAAGCAGATTTGCCCGACCAAGCAGTGGACCTCATTAAACAACACGCCCATTCTGATGACATCCAATTTTATATCTTATGCAGAAAATGTGGTGGTGAATTTGATTAACAGGTCTTCTGCATTCATAATGTTCTGCTTGGGATGTCTCCTCGCGGCGACAACATTTAGTCTTGCTGCTCCTCCTAATCCCTATCTCTATTTTGACATCGATCCGGTTACCGGTGAAATGAAGCCGAAACCTTCCGCTGGGCAGAATTCTGAACTCAGCACCTCAAAATATTTACAAGCGTTGGATGGCTGTTGCTTCGCGAGAGAACAAAGCGTCCTACAACCGGATGGCATCGAATATGTCCTTGCCCTCAAAATCGATTTCAGTGATCAACCCGGCAAAAGAACCAGCGCGGAATTTAACGAGTATCTATTTGCAGAAACCGGTGTCTCCCTAAAAACCTACTTTCGCGAAAATTCTTACGGACAGATGGATGTGCAGCCGGGACCTGTTGGAGGTGTTCTCCCTGAAGGTAAAAAATGGATTCGTGCGCAGAAACCGATGCGTTATTATGGAGAAGGGAAAGGAATAAATTATGTAGAACGTTATAGAGAATTAGTCGCTGAGGCGTGTCGTGCTGTAGATGCAACCGTCGATTTTTCAAAGTACGATCGTGATAAAGATGGAGTCGTTGATCATCTCTTTCTCATTCATGCGGGGAATGACGAAGCATCCTACAGTGCAATAGACCCGGTTAAGGCAGTTCATGATATCTGGTCAATCTTAACACCAAATGTCAATGTTATCGTTGATGGTGTCCGAGTTGATACTGCCGTTGTTGTCGCCGAAGAACCAGATTTTGATAAACCCCACTTAGGCATCTACTTTCACGAATTCTTCCACGACTTCGGCGCGCCAGATGTCTACTTTTTTAACTTCACAGATGCTCGCGATCATAAATGGGGATTGATGGGGGCATTTGGTCCATATCAAGGGCGAGAAGCCTTTGGCTTAGGGGATGGATTAGCCCCCAGCCACATCATGGGGTACCTGAAATGGGACTTTGATGCTCGTCCGGAAAATGGCCGCCTCGGTTGGATTAAACCTGTTAACATCACGAAAAGCGGGCAAATATCTGTTCCAGCATTTGAACTGTCACCCAAAACAGATAAACTTTTCAAAATCGATATTCCACATACGCGGGAAACGCGCGCTACGACTAACAGAGAATTTTTTCTCATTGAAAACCGTCAGAAAAACTCCGGTGCTATTTTTGATACTCATCTTCCCGAATCTGGTATCCTCATTTGGCACATTGATGAGACACAGGTGCGGGGCCCTCGTAGTTATGATGCCGCACAACAGATATGGCTTGAAGACCCAAATGATCCTGAACACCTCGGCATTCATCCCGATGATCCGGACATTATAGACATTGAAACCATTACTGAAGGCGCAGCCTACTCTGCAAATGATCACCAAACAGCGTTTACCCCAGGAACTCTACCCAACAGCAGTGCGAACGATGGAACACCAACCGGTATATCTATCACTAATATTGGTCCTGAAGGTCCAGTCATGAAGATACTCGTTTCATTTGGTGATACTTATGAACCGAACAATACCGTAAAAACAGCGTTTCCTATTTTCTATAGTCAACCTTATTACTCCTTTTTATATGATGCTTCGGATACTCAGGATTCTTATAGAATTGAAGCTGCCGGTGGTGTAACAGTCCGCGCAACGCTATCAGATTTTCCAGCACATCTGGATTACCGTTTATCGCTCTTGACAATAACAGGAGAGACGTTAGCAATAGGTGAAAAAGCAGCTGATCTACTCGGCTATCAAATTCTTTACCAACCCCCTACTCAACAGATGTTATATCTCGTAGTAACATCTAATAGCGGATTCAGTAGCGTTGCGTCATATAAATTATTCGTAGAACAACTCGATCCCGAATCTTTTGCTCTTACACAGACCCGTGTTTACCCGAACCCTTTTCGTCCATCTGCATCAAGAATGACGTTTGCGTATCAACTCTCTGCCTCCCAGTCCGCAGACACTGTGTCCCTTGAAATCTTCACTATCAATGGGGAGAAGGTCTATAGTAAAACACAAGAAGATGTATTTTCCCCTGAAAAATTTCAGTGGGACGGTTCAAATCTGCGTGGAGAACCGCTCGCTTCCGGTATCTATATTTACCACATCGCTGCAACACAAGCAGATTCGGTTGTCCGACAAATTGGCAAATTTAGTATCCTCAGGTAATTTATTTAATTTTGGGACGCGTCCACTTCAAATAAAACTGTACAGGGTTATTTAGTTTTAAGAGTTTTCCGTTATTGAGTTGGACTCAAAGTTAATGCCCCAGGCCGGTAGATGCGGTTTCTAACCGCACCATAGCCGTCAATTTAGGGATAAATGCGTTGTGGCAGTGTCTTCAGTCCCGTCCGGACGATATGTTTATAGAAAAAATGTTGTCCTCCCCCTCTTGAATCTATAAACATATCGTCCCTACGGGACTAAATATGGGACAAGCTCAATGATAATAGGTACTGAACCATATTTAAAAATGCAATCGTTTTCTTAAATTGACACCTACCGGCCTGGGGTATATAGCAGGTATAAAAAATTCGTCCGAAAAACCGAAAACTAAATAACCCTGAAAACTGTATTATCTTGTTGACGAAAATTTGTGGGTATGGTATCTTAAAGTCACGTCTTATGACAAACAACTAATTAAGCTGCCATTTTCATGAAGATTAATTCATTAATTCGGTCATTTTCTGTCCAATGCAAGCGTAACCTGCTGCTGGTGAGGTTTCCTAACCTTGCCGAATTACCGATTTATTTTCTTAATCTTCATCATAATGGCAAACAAGGAGGCAATTTTATCTATGAAATGGTTTAATAGACAAACAAAATCTTGTGTGAGTGCGTTAAGATATGTAGGAAGGCGTTCATGCCAAAATAGGCAAATTAAGGTACAACACGGAAATTGGGCACTACTGAATCTGGGGATGCTCTTTTTGTTAGGACTTATCGTATCAGGTTGTGGTGGGCAGTCCTTAACAAGTATGTCTCCAATTCAGCCAGTACATAATATCGCAGATGCTTTAAATGATCCTTCCCCTGAAGTGGTTATTCCAGCAATTCCTTCCGAAGATCTGGCAAAGCCTGTTTTAGATAAACATGGACTACAAACAGTCGGTTTTCGCCTAGCCAAGGTGAACGAGGCAAACACTAAAGCATTAACATATATGCTTGCTTTTCCAGAGTACGCGTATTCTATTGACGATTGGAATAATTTTTTGACAGATTGGGCGGAGGTGGAACCACAGATTGAATTGCCCAGGCAAAACGAAGACCGGAAGAGAGTGGATGTCATACTTATCTCAGATAATCCACAGACTTTTGAAGTACAGGCGAAACAA
This sequence comes from Candidatus Poribacteria bacterium, assembly GCA_003635185.1. GTDB lineage: Bacteria > Poribacteria > WGA-4E > WGA-4E > WGA-3G > MSPOR6. Next base: position 41,539 of record PYJA01000119.1, read on the forward strand.
AATATTCTTACCAAAACACAAGATGGAATTACCGTTTCCATCTGTTATTGGCGTAGAGCCGATCTGGATCGGAAGTATAATCGTGGGAACGCCTTTTCTCCCTTTTACGAGACTGAAACACTCAAACAAGGGGACAAAACGGATGTGTATTACGTGCAAATTACCAACAACCGAACTGAACACATCATCTTTGATGTAAGAAAATGCACGGTAGTTGACCAGGGTGAAAACGTCTACCAAGGTCTTAATTACGAAGATTTAAGGCTACGGTTCTCTTATATGTCACGTGCCTCTGGGCTTTATGTAACAAACGGGCTTAAAAAAGCGAAAGAGATTTTGCTTGAAAAGCGAATGCACGTTGTAGAGAGGCAAGTCGGGGCACATCGTGTCGGTGTTGAGCCTGGAAAGAGTGCGGAGGGTTTCGTTCCATTTAGACAGGTTAAACGAAATGCTGTTGAACTTACCGTCATTCTGCCAATTGAAAAAGCCCCGCCTTCTGGAGGGATACAGCGTTACCAAACAGTAGAGTTTAAGTTTCCGTTTACCCACAGCAGAGGGATTCGGATTGTACAACCTGCGCCCCATCGTTACTAAGCAGGCAATGAGTGCATCTAATACTTCTATTTTTTTAGGCTTACTATAAATACTTTTTCGTTTTCAACTGCAGAGGCGTTCGGTGTGAATAACCACATCGAACGCCTCTGTTTTAGAAGGTGGAAAATTGCCCTACAAAGCAGACAACCCGAAATTCAGACAACAATATCACAAGGCGGCAGAGAATCTAAAAATGATTTGCCATAGCTACGAGTCCTGATACGCGAATCCAAAATTACTACGATACCCTGATCGGTTTGTGTACGGATGAGCCGTCCAAATCCCTGTTTGAGACGGAGTATCGCTTCCGGTAAACTGAATTCCATAAATTCATTTCCCCCTCGTTCTTTGATCTGCTTGACGCGTGCTTCCATAACCGGATGTGTCGGCACTTCAAACGGAAGTTTTGTAATAACCACATTACTTAGCGCTTCACCCCGCACATCAACGCCTTCCCAAAAACTGGAAGTGCCAAATAAGACGGAATCTGTATCCTCACGGAACGCCTGTAACATATCTGTCCGTGAGAGTTCCCCGCCCTGTTTAAAAACATCAATACCCATTTCAGCGAGGTAGGGAGCAACCTCTTCGTAAACTTCATCCATCATTTTGTAACTCGTAAACAGGACAAATGCTTTGCCATGCGTCAATTTGAGATAATGCTTTATTTCCCGAATGGCAGCGGGGATAAATTCAGCATTATTTGGGTCCGGCATAGAACGCGGAACGTGGATTTTTACCTGCTCCTTAAAGTTAAACGGAGAATGCAGCAGCAGTTCTCTACATTCATTTATACCAACCCGTTTTTTAAAGTAATCAAAATTCCGATTCGTAGCCAGTGTCGCACTTGTCATCACAACGCTCTCTTTTACATCAAAAAGATTCTCCTGTAACATCTGACTAACATTTATAGGTGTAGCGTTGAGAAGAATGCGGGGTGTCCGTCTTACCCTTGAAGTTTCTGCCCAGTAAAGATAATCTGTGTCAGATTGTCGAATCATCAGATCCAATTCCTCTCTGAGCCGCTTACACTGGTTGTAGGGCGCAGTCAGCTCCTGCTCATCGTCATCTGTTGCAGCATTATCGTGTAGTTGTTTTAGTGTTTTTTCAATTTGTGATAAAGAAGTCTCTAATACATTTCCTTTCGGAAAAACCGCATCAACATTACTCTCATCAATTCGTTTTGTCGCGGTGTATCCGTCTATATCTGCAAAATACGCCGCAATCGTTTCGAAAAACAGATTAGCTTGTTCACGTGCTTCATCAACTGCATCAATAAGATCTGCTGAGTTAAATCGTGTTGCTGTTCCACTGTCGTTCCGCTGGTTGTGGAGTGAATCTAAGTACCATTTGATTTTCGTATTGCTAATTTCAAGACTGGTATGGTGCGTTGCGGTGGCTTCCAAATGATGTGCTTCATCAATGATTAGGTGATCATAGTCAGGGAGAATTCCCGCGGATGGATCGTTCTTTCGGATTGCCAAATCACTAAAAAGGAGATGATGATTGACGATAAGTAGGTCTGCTTCATACATCTCATTTCGCGCATTGAAATAGAAACAGACATCATACGTGGGGCACTTACGACCAAGACAGTTATCCCTATCAGATGCAACCTTATTCCAGACTTGCGGCATCGGCTGGACTGGTAGATCAGCGCGACTGCCATCGTCAGTTGTTTCTACCCACTTAATAATCTCCTGGATCTGATCAACCTCTTCCATCGTGTCAAATAGTGCTTGTTCGTAAACAAGTAAACTCTCTAATCGCCGCCGCGAAAGATAGTTACTTCGTCCTTTTGCAAGGACTGCTTTGAAATCACGCGGAAGCACGTTTTCCAAAAACGGTATATCTTTCGTAACAAGCTGTTCCTGCAGACTAATCGTATTGGTTGATACGACAACTGTTTGGTCTGTTTTGAGCGCAAGTGAGATGGCAGGTATAAGATATGCAAAACTTTTACCAACACCAGTCCCCGCTTCAACAATCAGATGTTCGGATGCCGCAAACGCACGAGCAACCGCGTTTGCCATGTGAAGCTGTTCCTCACGAAACTCGTATCCCGAAAGATGCTGCGAAATAGTACCGCCAGGACTAAAAATATCTTTAAGGGTTAGTGTTTTGGGTGTCTGTGTCATGTGTTTATCAAATGTTTAGCTATCAATTTATAATGAAGAAGGTGCGCGAATCAACGTTTTTTCCGTTTTTATCAAAAAGTAATATAGTAAAACCTATAATTAATGGGACACTTCTGAGCATCAAACTGTTAGTTTGTGCAGATGCGGACACAAACTAACAGTTTGATGCTCAACACCCCGGTAGGTTCGGTTTCCTAACCGAACATAATGTCCAATTAATTCTAAAGTCTAATATAAGAGGGAATTCCAAAATCGTGACGCAGGCAATTCGCGTATTTTTAGGATTATTCTTATCTGTTAAACTTTAGCAATAGGCGCGATTTACGCATTTCTACATATTTTTTAGTCTCGATTTCTGTTCCTCAACAAATTTGGTATTTTTTGTGCATTTTTTTTCTTGACAATTGATTTACAACATGTTATAATTATATTTGACGTTTGGAATCTACGCAGCGTGCGTGGGTTACGTCAGGGTGCTTCCTAATCGATTTAGGTTAGGGTGCGTTCGTTAGTGACACCATCACCAGCGAACGCTTGCACTGCCATAGAAAGAAGTATGACAGCGCTGGTTAATATTATAACATGTAGACACCTTGTGTGCCATGTTATAATGTTAACCAGCCCCTATAGGGACAAATTAATATAACCTTTCTTTGTTGGCGTATGCCAACACCCCTATAAGTCTGTCATCATTAGAATAATCAATACGCCGCGTATCGGCGTAAAGGAAATGCCTCTCTTCTAAACAGATAGAGGCAACCATAATCTATATAAAACAAAGGAGTTTTCTAATGTTGAAACAGAGAGTCTTTCAAATCGCAGTTATCTTTGCTGCATTCATGATGCTTAATTTAACGGTTCATAGTGGTGAACCTTGCAACAGATCTACCGATGTCGACAGCGGTGTTCGCCCAAACACTGGTGCCTACGGGTATGCAGAAGTTATTGAAGTGGGATGGTATAAGCGTGGCAATGATTACTATGCCAATGTAACGTTATGGGGATACGTTGAGAACATCATGGGTCCTGGAACAATATCTGCGGCCATTCTGTATGATTTTCGGGTTATTGAACTGACCCCGAATTTCAATTTCAAAGCGCAGTGGTACGTTGCGCCTATTGAGGTAATTACGGCGCAACTAGATCCATGTGAATCCCTTATGCCTTCTTCTTACACGAACGGACTGCATCTCCGTGGCGGTGATTGGCTGGCACGTAAGATAGTACGCGCTGAGACTATGATCAAGGCTGAAGCAAGAGCAGGGAAACGTGGAGAACTGGTCGACGAATGGGTCGCAACGGGATGCGTCGACAAAGTATTTCCAAGAAATGAATGATTATTCAACACGTTTTCTGCACAGGTGTCTTTATACAAGGCACCTGTGTTTTATAGTAAATTATGTAAATAAGTTTACATGTATTTTGTAGGAGCGATCTCCGAATCGCGACTAAACCACTAATAGTCGGGAATCGGAGTTCCCTCCTACATATCATAAGTAAAGTTAATTCTAAAATTCACTATAAAAGGAGTTTTCTCATGAAATATAAACCTTTTCAGGCTCGCTACCGGAAGCGTGCAATTCTCGCTGTTCTACTTCTTTTTGGCTTTCTTGTTTCGCAAAGTTCACACGCCAAAATTGTCTTTGCGTCGAAACGTAAAGACGCGGGCGATACCGCCTATCATATCTACGTGATGGAAGACAACGGTAGCAATGTCCGAAGAATCACAGATCCCGCCTTTTATGATGTTAACCCTCATTGGTTCCCTGATGGACAACGGGTTGTGTTTGAAAGAGACCTGTCACGTGGGGATGGGACGCACTTCTGGACTGAATTTGTTATCGTTGATCTCAAACCCCGGGAGGAATATCATTTTATGGAAAATCACCGGACAGATATGTTTCCGAGGATATCTCCTGATGGGAAACGGCTCGCATTTTACAGCAACCGCTTAAAAGATTGGCATATTCATGTGGCAGACTTAGAGAGCGGTGCGGAAACGGCTATTACTGTGAAACACGCTGATTTAGGTTTCCCCAGCTACATGAATTGGTCCCCCGATGGGAAACAGCTTGTTTACCTACACGGGGAAAATGAAGTGGGAGAGCAGATATGGATCATGAATGCTGATGGCAGTCGTCCCAAGCGCCTCAGTCATCCGGTTGCAGGAGGAATCAATAGGGTCTTGAGGTATCCACCGAGTTGGTCGCCATCGGGTCAATTCATCATGTATTCAGAAGTTACCCTAACGCCTAATTTCGACAAGGTAGGCCCTACACGGCTCATTTTCCAGAATGTGAGGACAAGACAGACCGATATACACAACTTTCCGAGGGATTATGCGATCAACAACGGGTGTTGGATAAATGACCGCATAGTGCTTTTAAATATAAAAACGGGAGCGGGAGGAATTGATCCAGAAGCTAATTGGGAGATTTATAGATATGACCTTACCAGCAGAACATTGAGAAACCTAACGAAAGACCCAGCAAATGACTACGAGCCAGATTGGATTAGTGGGACGCTTGCTGTGTTTCCATTGGATAAACTCACTATCCGATGGGCACACCTCAAGCAGCCGGATTGAATCATCCGCTAAATTGGAACCTCCCTATCAGGCGCGGTTTCCTAACTGCATCGGATATCTCACAAATTACCTAATTTATTTTTTAATCTTCATCAGGCATTCATACCGTTGATTTGGATAAATCTGCGGTAATCCGCGATTCAGAAAATTAAACGGAAACCTAACTAAGAACACTGAATTTATAGTTATAGGGTTCGCTCTACCCAATCTACGATATTAATAAGTGCGAATTGGAGAAAAAACCTCAATTATGGTAAATAAAACGAAAGACAAATCGCCCACACCAGTTTTCGTCTCCTGGTCTTCAGGTAAAGATTCAGCGTGGGCACTCCATACCTTGCGGCAACACCCAGAACGATACGATGTCCGCGGAATCTTTACCACCGTCACAAAGACATTTGACCGTGTCTCTATTCACTCCACACCTGCATGGGTTTTGAAACAGCAAGCAGAGAGACTTGGCGTACCGTTGTATGAGATACCGATTCCATATCCTTGCTCAAACGAAATATATGAAGCAGCGATGCGAAAGTTTCTTGCAGAAGTAGAAGCGTTGCCTGATAATATAACCGCTTCACATTTCGCTTTTGGAGATCTGTTCCTTGAAGATATCCGCGCCTACCGAGAGGAGAAACTTAACGGTACTGGTTTCACACCAATTTTTCCGGTATGGGGTGAAGATACGACTTTACTTGCACAAAAAATGATTGCGTCTGGCATGCGTGCGATTGTCACTGCCCTCAATCCGACCAAAGTTCCCGCGGATTTTGCAGGACGCTGGTTTGATGCAGAATTCCTTGCAGATTTGCCCGATGATATAGACCCGCTCGGTGAAAACGGTGAGTTCCATACATGCGTTGTTGATGGACCGATGTTTCGCTCGCCAATTGCTGCAAAACCTGGGAAAATAGTACAGAGAGATATTGTTTCTGCCTCTAAAGACGAAGATGACAAAATCCACACCAGTAGTCCTAATCCTCCGACTTATGTCTATGCAGACGTAGTACCTGTTGACACGTAGGTCAGGTTGAGGAACGAAACCCAACCTACAAGACTTGATCGGCGCGCTTACATGAAGATAAAAAAATAAATTGGGTAATTTAGCGAGGTTAGGAAACCTCGCCAGCAGCAAGTGTACATCTCTGCTGGCGAGGTTTCCTAACCTTGCCAAATTACCGAATTAATAACTTAAACTTCATCAAAGCGCGCCTACCGTTTGTGTGTAAGTCCTATTTGTGCAGAATTATGCACCCGATTCACCGTGTCGTGGCATCACTATAGGGTGAAATCGGAGGTGATCCATGAAAAACAATGACATGCAATTAATCCACCGGACTCTTGATGGCGATGATGCTGCTTTCGCGGAACTTGTCCAAAAATATCAAAAACAGGTTCACGCGCTTGTGTGGCGGAAAATCGGAGATTTTCACATAGCCGAAGAGATTACACAGGATACATTTCTGAAAGCATATCAGAAATTAAGCACGCTTAAGAAACCGCAGCGTTTTGCAAGTTGGCTTTATGTAATTGCAGCGAACCGTTGCAACATGTGGTTACGTAAAAAGCATTTGCGTAAGCAGTTGTTAGCGGACAAGGACGTTGCACAACCCGAAAAAGCGAGCTATTCTGAGTATGTGCATGAAGAAAACGAGCGTATATCTGGAGAAGCACAACGCGATGTTGTCAAGAAACTGCTTGCGAAGCTTAGGGAAAGTGAACGCACCGTGGTGACGTTGCATTACTTCGGAGAAATGTCGTGTACAGAGATAGGCGCGTTTTTAGGTATATCCGCAAATACGGTGAAGAGTAGACTTCGCCGCGCACAGCAGCGTTTAAAAAGAGAGGAAATAATGATAAGAGAGGCTTTAGACAATTTCAAAATCTCACCAAATTTGACAGAAACCATCATGCGTGAGATTTCTCGGACCAAACCTGCTACACCGTCCGGCAGTAAACCGTTAGTGCCGTGGGCAGTAACTGCTTCTACGGTAGCAGTGGTGTTGCTCATGCTCGGTTTTGGAAATAGCAAATACTTGACTCGTTTTCAGAAACCTTACAGTTTAAATGCCACCGCAGAGATAACGGTTGAGATCGTTGATGCGCCTATAGTCGCGAACTTAGAATCTAAGCCAATTGTGCGGAGGCAAATCGTAAGTGCTAACGCACTGGATAAGCTCAATAATCCTGAACAGCAACCGAATGATGCCTCGGAATATGATGAGTCAATTATAGATACTGCCCTTGATCTTGATGGAAGTTTAAGTTGTGTAGAAATCAAGGACAGTGAAACTTTAAACAATATTACGGAACAGTTGACGGTGTCGTTATGGATTAGACCGACCAGTACCCCAAACAGATACGCTACTATTTTATCCAAAAGCGATCTGTGGGAAGACCGTATCACACATAGAAGTTTCATCATGTATTATAAAGAAAGTGGTTCAATCCAATTTGCTGCATCTCCCGACGGCGTAGGAGAAGCATCCCTTTATTCTCCATATAGCGTCATCAAACATAACACATGGACGCATGTGGCGGGAGTTATTGACGCAGAAAAGAATTACATGAAACTTTATATTGATGGAGTTGAAGTCAGTAGCAGAGATTTTAAATGGATTAAAAAGATTTATAAAAGCCATCTCCCACTACGTATTGGGTGGTCGCATGAAAATAGGCCTGCTCAGTCTCCTTTTGTCGGACAAATTGACGACGTGCGTATCTGGAACATTGCACGCTCTGATGCTGACATCCGAAAGGATATGATCACCGAACTTAAGGGTGATGAACCCGGTTTAGTTGGCTATTGGAAATTTAACAAAATAACAGACGGAATCATCTCGGATATGTCACCAAATCGTAATGATGGTAGACTGGTAGGCAATCCAAAACTGACTGAATACATCCGTCCAGCTTCTGCCTTGACCGGTGAGGAGCAACTTGCAAAAGCAGCAGTTGCATATCAAAAACTACTTTCTGATGGGACAAACTATTATGAAGCGTTCCGCTATCTTGCCGAAATATATATCAAAACCGAGCGTTTCGCGGATGCAGAAAAGGTCTATTTACGTGCATTAGAGGTAGACCTCACACAAAGCGAACAAAACGATGCAATTAGTGACCTCTGGAAACTATACGCTAAGAGAGATGCAATAGAGGAATTCATTGCGCTCCTTGAAGAACTGAAACCAAGAATGGAAGGAAGTTCCGCTCTACACGAACTATTAGGTGATGCTTACATAGATGTTGGTGAAAAAGACAAAGCTGAACTTGCTTATACACAGTGGATTAACATCCGAATAAAAGAGGTTGACGTACAAAATCGTTCAGCTGCATATCGCAATCTTGCTGAAGAACTGCTTAGGAAAAATCTATTTCCTGAAAAAGCGTTGGAATTGGCAGAAAACGCTTTCAATATGTTATCGGGGACAAAGTATAAGATTACTCTTGCACATGCATTTCTCGTGAATGAGATGTATGAAAACGCTTTCCAACGCATCCATAGTTTTCTAAACTCGGGATATTATGAATATACAGAGCGAGACATGTTCGCAAGGATTGTTAAAGCAGGAAAAAATATCAAAGACGAAGACGGATATGTCGAAATGTTAAACAATCTAATTGATGTTTCTGAATTAGATCTTCCTGCACAATTAAATGCCATCATGGCTTTAGCCCAATTCTATAAAGCAAATAACCAGCATGAAAAAGCTGATGCACTTATGCAAAAAACAGGTTTTATGACTGAAGATGCATGGATGATTCTCGGGCCATTCGATAACCATGGCAGAATTGGCTTTAATACAGAATACATCCCAGAAAACTTACCGCAGATTGATACCACCGTAAAATACGATGGGAAAAATGGACAAGTCCGTTGGCAAAAATGTCCCGATGATTTCATAGACGGTTATATCCGGACTCTACCTAACGTTAATTGGAGTGTTGCTTATGCTTTCGCAACTATTCATTCTCCAGACGAACGGAAAGTTGAATTACGTTTTGACTCCGATGACCAAGGTAAAGTATGGGTAAACGGTATACAGGTGCATGCACATACAAGAACTTATGCCACAGATATTGATAGAGACATTATTCCTGTGACGCTCTTTCCAGGAAACAATAGTATCCTCATCAAGGTGTGTGAAGAAACCAGAGGTTCGGGATTTTACCTGCGAATCACTGACGAAAATGGAAAACCTTTTGATGATTTAGTATTTTCTAATTCAGCTGGGGAACGCTAAATCCCGCACTAACAACACAGAGGAAGGACGTAATGCGAAAATATTTGATTGGCTTATTGATAATGGGTATATCTCTAAGTCTTATTGCTTTGTCTTTGGAGGGTATACCCGGAAACGAGACGACCCCTGTCCCAAAAATAAAGGTCTATGTGAAAGTCAAGGCAGAAACTGACGACATCAAAAAGCACGGTGAAGATGCTGTACTTGAGGCAATCAAGACACTTGATAATGTAGACCCCGTTTTAAAATACGATAAAGATGTCAGATACACGTTGACAATAGCATTCTTAGAACCCCGAAAGAGTCCGACAGAAAAAGTGGAAAACATCGCAGCATCGGTGCAGTTCATTCGTTATTTTGACAATAGCGTTCTTAGAAAACACGTAGCAACTGTAAACTGGGACTTTGTAAACCGTAAAACCTACAATCTGATAAATGACACTCAAATCGGGCTGTTACTATTTTCAAAACAACCCGGTGAAATGGAAAAAACGGCTAATGTTGTGGTGAAAACACTACAGAAATATATTGCAGAAAACGAGTGATATAACCATATTTTTTGGTACTACCATTCAAAATAACTTTGCTACAAACATTAGCAGACTTTGCAAAAGCAATGGTGGAATTGAACTGTGGGATATTGAAACTGGAGACAAACTCACTACACTTGATGGGCATTCAGCACCAGTAGAGACGCTGGTATTTTCACCTGATGGCAAAACGCTTGTTAGTGCGGGATATGATGGCACAATTCTTGTGTGGGATTGGGAGGAAGTCCTCAAGGGTTAGGGTTATTTAGTTTTAAAAACACTCAGTTATCAAGTTAACTGCAAGTTTAGGTTTTGAAGCATAATATTTTATCTTAGATACCTCGCTTTAAAAATAGCAGCAGTAGGATCATTAATCCGGGTCATACTCAGACGCTAACACATAAAGGAAGTGGCAAGTTAGTTTTGCTGTTTCTTTATTCTTTTGATTTTCTGAATCTTCTTGCCAATCAAATTCCAATCGTGAACCTGCAGATAAGAAGATAGGTTTCTGGTAATAGTAAATATCTTGCCATTTAAAGTCTGATGCCTTAATCCAAAGCATCTTAATATCTTCACCTGTTGGGGTTTTGGCAACAATTCGCATTTCATGTTCATAAGTATTGATAGATGGATACACAGCGAAAACATAAACGTCGGATGTGAACTTGCATGAAGAGAACGCATTATGCGGATTTAAATCTCTTGGTGCCTTAGTTAGTTGGTTTGTGAGAGTTACCTTATGCAACTGTGCTGTTTTCGGCGTTTTTGAAAAATAGAATCCTACCCGCAAACCGTTGTGTTCCTGATGATCTGCATTGTGATATGCTACGCTTAAGATTATATGCCTCTCCTTCGGCAACAGATACCCGACACCTTCTGGTAGAAGCACAGGAGCAAAACCAGGTGTACATACACCAGATGTACCCTTTTTTCTAAAATTAGGGTCTACTCCTATTGAAATTATAGGAGGTCCATTAAGTCTATCAGTTTGCATTGTAAAGATTTTTGAACCAACAGTTGCGGTAACACCACGCACTGTTTTATTTTTTTCTAATTGAAAATCTATTCCTCGTAAATAAATATCTTTTAGAAAATTATCTGTAATGACAATTGAGTTGTAGTAATTTCTATATTCCTCGGAGGTATCAATTATCCAATCTGGTTTTCCGAGTGGCCATACATTTGAAGATTGTGCAGTAGGTGAATCGTTGATTTTAGTGCCTTCTGGGGCACCTATTTTCACCCAATTTGCTATCATCTCAATTTCTGTTTCTGTGAGTCGTCGTTCGTTCTTGAAATCACCGTAACCACGTACCGGTTTCCACGGCGGCATCAGGCGCTTTTGTGTCTGTTCGCTAATTTTGGCAGCGTGTGTTTTCACATCGTCATAATCCGTAAATGTGAATGGTGCAATTCCATTCTGATGGTGACAAATTTGACAGTGTTTTTGGAGGATGGGTGCGATGTGTTCGCTATAGGTAATCTGCTTTTCGACGGGCAGGTCGGGGAGATGGATTGTGCATCCGAATGCCGCTGTCTCCTCCACAGGCACAAGTTTTCCACTGACGATTGCAACGAGGGCATCTTTCAAATAATGATGTTTTATCCGTGTTTCATAGCGATTATCGTCAATTGAGCCACGGTAGCGGAGAACACCAGACGTGTCAATTAGATGTGCTTGCGGGGTCATCGTTGCACCGATATGGCGTGCTAAACTACCATCTTTATCCTTCACAATCGGGAATAGGTATTCTGCCCTTGCAATATATGCCTTGACATCTTCCACAGAGTCGTTTTCATTAGAATAGACACCGATAAGGGTAACATGTTTATCAGCAAATTCCGCATGCATCCGCTTCAACCGCATCGCGTATCTCTGTGCGACAGGACATTCTGTAGAGAGAAACACAAAGACAACCGGCCCCTGCTGCACGAATGAGGATAAAGTGTGTTTCTTGCTATGTAATGTTGTAAATGTAATATCCGATATTTTACTACCGAGCGGTACAGTTCTCGATTGTGGCGATTTCTCTTGGATAACACGATGTTTTTTAGGTATTGTATAGTCTGCTTGTGCGTGTGCTGCTAATGGCAAAGCAAGTATGAGTAGGATAATTGCAATTTTGTGTGTCATCGGTGTCCGCTGCTATTGGTATTTTTATGTGGCAATCGTTATTCTTCTATGAAACCGCGCAGGCGATGGCTTCTGACTGGATGGCGAAGTTTGCGGAGAGCTTTCGCCTCAATTTGGCGGATCCGTTCTCGAGTAACACCAAAAACGGTCCCTACTTCTTCAAGCGTTTTTGGGTAACCGGTCGTAATACAAAGGGCAGCAATCCGTTCACGAGTCGGTTCAGACAACAGTGGATTAACGGAATCGTCTTCAATACCGAATCGGAGCATAATCACTTCTCGTTCCCGTTCAGTCAGATCGGCGAGTGCCTCTTGAATACGTTCTTTGAGGATGCTAAGTTCAGCTTCTGTGGCTGGTGACAGCACACTCGTATCTTCAATGAAATCCCCCAATTGGCTGTCATCATCATCGTCTCCGATTGGTGTTTCTAATGAGACAGTTTCCGGCACAATCTTCAGAACTTCTCTAACTTTTTCCGCTGGAATTCCCATATCGGTAGCGAGCTCTTCAGGTGTAGGGCGACGTCCCAATTCCTGAATGAGTGAGCGTTCTGATCGCCTCATTTTATTTATTCTTTCATGCATGTGAACCGGAATACGGATAGTACGCCCCTGGTCTGCGATCGCACGACTAATACTCTGTTTTATCCACCAAGTGGCGTAAGTGCTAAACTTATAACCGCGGTGATAATCAAATTTGTCAACAGCTCTCATGAGACCGATGTTACCTTCTTGAATCAGATCGAGAAAATCAAGTCCAGGAGCCTGATGCCGATATTTTTTAGCGATACTAACAACTAACCTGAGATTCGCTTCAACGATTGCCATTTTGGCATCTTGCGCATTGGCTTCACCGACACAAATTCGCTTAGTAGTTGCTTGAAGAGAGTCACGGGAGATACCGGCTGAGTATAAATACTGTTGGATTTCACGTTGGTAGCGGACAATATTAATATACGCTTCTTTGGCAGCAACTGTTTTGAAATTATTAGCTTTGGCGTTAAGCCTTCCGTTCATCCATTCAGGGGGAATGTTATGTTGTTTTTGGAGCCGTGTGATTTCTTGTTCTCGTACACTAATATTCCGTTCAACCTCTTTGATTTGCCCTGAAATCTTGCTAATTTCTTCGCGGTCAATTTTGAGTTGTTCCAGATGTTTAATAAAGGTAGCATGGCTTCCAACAGTTTCTAATTCCACGACTGAATTATTCTTAGCGGCTTCCTTGGCAGCAGCAAGATATTCCAGTTCTAAAGTTTCAATGGCTTCCATCATTTTTTCTACTTTTCCACGCAGCTTTCGCTCTTTATCACGGGTAGAGCTGCTTGAAACTGCCATATCAATAATATCAGAAGCCCGCCTTTTAGCAACGATAATTTTATACAGAAGTTTCCGCACCTCTGCGACAGCAAGGCGAGTTGAAAACGTAGCAACTTGTGCCTGGCGGATTCCCATTTCAATTTGCTTAGATAATTCAATTTCCTTATCTTTATCAATCAGCGGAACTTTTCCCATGTCGCGCAAATAGACTTTAATCATGTCCTCACGTTCACTGATTTCCCCTGGAGCGAATTCCATAAAGTCATCAAATTCGGCTTGATCCACGTTATCAGATTCATTGAAATCAAGTAGATGTGTATTTCCTAAATTCATCAGTTAGTTCTCCTTTTGATGTCATTAGTAATGTCGGGGTTATCCTGTTCTTCGTTAGACTGTTGTAACAGTTTGAAAAATTTTCTATACAAAACCAAGACTGCAATTTGACAGGTTTACGAGTTTACTAAGTGTCAAGATCATCGTTTCCTTCTGCTGAAGCGATAGCACGGGAAATACTTTGACGTATCCACCATGTAGCGTAGGTATTAAACTGGTAACCGCTTTGATAATCAAATTTGTCAATAGCTTTCATAAGACCGATGTTGCCTTCCTGAATCAGATCGAAAAATTCACGACCATGAGTTTCCTGCCTAAATTTCTTAACGATGTTAACCACCAACCTGAGATTTGCTTTTACAATTGCCATTTTGGCATCTTGGGCATTAATGACGCTGGAGTCAATCTGCTTCGTAATAGCTTGTAGCTTATCGCGAGAGATGCAGAAAGTATTAATGTATTGTTTGATTTCGTGCTGATAACGGGCAATATTGAGATACGCTTCCTTAATAGCATCTGTTTCGAAATTATGGGTTTCGGCGTTGAACTCTCTATCAAACCATTCTACGGGGATATTATATTGCTTCATGAGGCGCGAAATTTCCTGTTCGCGTTCATTGATACTACGTTCAACTTCTTTAAACTGAAAATCGAGCGAGTGTGCATTTTCCAAAGTCATCATTTAGTTCTCCTTTTCAGTATTACCAGTAATTTGAGGGTTATCCATTTCTTCGTCAGCCTGCGAGGTAATTTGTGTCGATTCTAAAATATCTTTCTGAGCAAAGGCGCGCCTTTCATTTGAGAGATCAACGAGTTCCTTGAGTGTTTCAAGATCATCAACCCCTTCTGAGAGCGCGTTTGACCGGATACGCTGTTCAACATCTTGTAAAATAAAACTTTTCAGTTTCTTAAGACATCCCTTTATCCTTGCGTGGTGATTCGGAATGCTCGCTTTGTTGAGCAGTGCATTCGAGATAATGCTTTTCACGGTCTCATCCTCACAAGTATTCAGGATGTTTTGAATATCAACGTTTTCTTCGTCTTCGCTGATGTCCCAAAGCATTTGAACTATTTTTGCGAAGTGAGGATTTGTTAATTCTTGATAATCCAATAGCGTTTTAATATCGGAAATCAGTTCTGGTGTTTGGATTAAAGATTGGACGAGTTGTAATTCAATTTGTTCACGCGGTGATAACTTTTTTGATGTCGCCCTTCGGTTTGCAGCAGGACGCTGAGTCGGATTTTCTTTTAGTCCTAATTCTCGCAATTCCCGCCACAGTAATCCTTCGTCAATATCAAGTTCTTTAACAGCGTATCGGACATATTCTGTCCGTTCGACTCGGTTTTTGATATTCACAAGGATCGTGCTAATATCTTTGACAACTTGGGTTTTGACATCAGGACGGCGGATATTCTTATCCTGAATTGCTGATTGAATTTGAAACTCAATTAGGTTAATTGCTTTGTCAATTAACTCGCTGAATGCATCAGCACCATTTTGCTTAACAAACGAATCTGGATCGTCACCTTTCGGCATAAGGGCAATACGCACACGGATATCTTCGCCGATGAGTCTATGCAGACCACGCTGCGCAGCTTGTAAACCGGAAGCGTCACCATCAAAAACAATGACAACCTCAGGCGTATACCGTTTTAACAGTCTTGCATGTTCTTCGCTTAAAGATGTGCCAGACGCGGCTATTACGTTCTCAATCCCGTGTTGATAGAGCATCAAAACATCCATATATCCTTCTACAAGAATAGTAGCCTGCTTTCGGGATATAGATTGCCTCGCTTTGTCAAGATTGAAAAGGATTCTGCTTTTGTCGTATAGAACGGTTGTGGGTGAATTTAGATATTTCGGTTGATGTTCATCGGATAACGCACGCCCACCAAAACCTACAGGGACACCTCGAGCATTATAAATCGGAAATAGTATCCGATTCCAAAAACGGTCTTGAGGTCCCTGTTCTTCGTTCTTAATCAATCCTGCATCAACCATTTGCTGAACTGTCCACCCCTGATGCGTTGCTGCTTTCACCAAATCACGCCGTTGCGATTTTGCGTAACCGAGTTGGAAAAGTTGATTAGTTTGTGAAAGCACACCGCGTTTTTTTAGATATTCGCGTGCTTGCTGACTATGCTGTCCAGTGCGAAGGAGTTCATGGTAGTATTTCACAGCAAATCTGTTAAGTTCACTTAAGTCGTTGATAAGTTTTTGTCGGGCACTGGATTTTGCATCTCGCGTTGGCAATGAGATATTCGCCCGTTCTGCAAGCCATTCAATCGCTTCCATGAAAGTCTTGCCTTCATGTTTTTGGAGGAAAGAGATGACATTACCCCCAGTTTGGCAACCGAAACAGTAGAAAATCTGTTTTTCTGGTGACACAGAAAAAGAAGGTGTCTTTTCTTCGTGAAATGGGCAGAGTGCTTGGTAATTCCGTCCCGCTTGTTTAAGGGCGACACCGCATTCAGATATCACGTCCACAATACTGTTTTGACTCTGAATTTCGTCAATTGTTTCGCGCGGAATATAGTGATTTGCTGCCATGGGGCACCTCCACTCTAAATCAATATCGGACTATTGCGGTGTGAAAACTATCGTCCTATTCCTTAAATTTAACAACTGTAACACCCTCTCCCCCTTCATTGGGGTGAGCGTATTGATAATTGGCGACGTGTGGATTCGCGTCTAATACCTTGTGAACTGCACTCCGTAATGCCCCAGTCCCTTTTCCGTGCAGAATCCTCACAGTTAATAAACCTGCAAGGTAGGCATCATCCAGATATTTGTCCGTAATGTCTAATCCTTCTTTAACAAGCATTCCGTGAATACAGAGTTCAGATTTAACTGAATTTGCTTTGCTATGCTGAATGTCTAAGACAGATGTTGAAAGATGCTGAGACTCTTTCTTTGAAAGCACTGAGTCGATATCATCGTGGGAAAGCTGCATCTGCATACTTCCGACCCGAATCTGTAGGGGTGTACTGCCCTGTTTAGTAATTGCGGTGATCTCTCCAAATCGATTTAACTGCTTGATTCGTACTTTGTCACCAACATTGATGTTGAGTTTCACTTTTTTCGGTTGCTCTATGGGTGGGTCGGGTTTGAGTTGTTTTTTGGCGGTTTCGATTTTTGAAAAGGCATCGCGGATACTGGCTTTGGAGGCTTGTTCTCGACGAATGTCTGCAACTACACTGTCTACTGTTCGGCGGGCAGTGGCAACTATTTCAAGTGCTTCTTTTTCAGCGTTTTGGAGACGTGTTTGTTGTTCTGCCTCAAATGTTTCAATAAGCTCTCTATGTTTCTGATACTCTGTTTCAGCGAGGCGGGTCTTTTCATGGAGTTGCTCGCGTTCTGTATCTAATTCCTGTTGCGTTTGTTGTAGTTGGATAAGTAGGTCTTCCACGGCGACATTATTGTTGCCTAAGCGAGTTTCCGCATCTGAAAGAATACGGGGAGGAAGTCCTAACTGTTCAGCAATTTTTATCGCATTACTACTACCGGGAACACCTATTTTTAAGCGGTAAGTCGGTTGCAATGTGCTCCAATCAAATTCCATGGAAGCGTTTTCCATGTTATTCTGTGTGTGGGTATACGCCTTAAGCGCGCCATAATGGGTGGTAACGATTGTATTGACATTCCGTTCACTCAGCCAAGCTAAAATTGCCATACCGAGAGCAGTGCCTTCAGTCGGGTCAGTTCCTGCGCCAATTTCGTCTAATAGGACAAGCGAGTGTGAAGATTTAGAATCTTCAATTGATTTCAGCATCTCAGCAATTTTTGTGATGTGTGAGGAGAAAGTGCTAAGACTCTGCTCTATATTTTGGTCGTCGCCAATATCAGCAAAGACGCGATGGAAAATGGGAAGTTTGCTACCGGATGCTGCCGGAATATGTAAGCCAGATTGTGCCATCAAACACAATAATCCAACTGTTTTAAGCACAACAGTTTTTCCGCCGGTGTTCGGTCCCGTAATAACAAGTGTTTTGAAGTCTTTGCCAACACGGACATCTGTAGGAACAACTTTCGTTGGTAGTCTGTGTGTAATTTTTTGTTCTGAAGATTCTTCGGTTTTATCAAGTTCATCAGTTTTTTGTTTTTGGGATTGAATGTTGGCGCGGGTTTGGAATTCTAATAAAGGATGTCTTGCTTTTAACAGGTTCACTCTACCTCGCGTATTCAATTTAGGTTCAATTGCATTCAGTTCAAAACTGAATTGGACTTTTGCACTTAAAAAGTCAAGTTCAGCGAGCAGCTCAAGCGCACATTCAAAATCAACAATACGTTCACGGAGGTGGTCTGTGAGTTCTAACAGAATCTTACGGATCTCACGATGCTCTGCTTCAACTGCTTCATGAAGTGCGTTGTTCATTTCAACTATTGCCAACGGTTCCATAAAATACGTAGCACCGCTGGTAGATTGCCCCTGAACAACACCACTAAAAAATGCTTTGGCATCCTGTTTGATGGGTATCACATAACGGTTATTACGAGAAGTGATAACCGATTCTTGGATCGATTTTTGGTGGTCTGGGGAACGGAGGATCGCTTCAAGTTTTTGATGAATATTCTCACGGATTTTGAAAAGTTTGCGGCGAATCGCACGTAACTCGGAACTTGCGCGGTCTAAGACAGTCCCTTCCGGACTAATGCATGACCAAATGGATTCAACGATTTCGTCAAAGACAGGAAGTGACTCAATGATAGATAGCAGCCGCGGAAACTCATCACGATCCTGATTCTTGAATTTCTTTTTAATAGTCGAGGGGAGTTGTGCTACCTTTGCAATATTTAGGAACTCATCCGGTTCTAAGATAGCGCCTGTTTTAGAAGCTTGCCGAAGTGTCTGACCAATATCCGTTAATCCATTTAATGGTATCTCGCCAAACTGCTGTTGAAAGATTTTCGCTTCAGAACACAACTTTTGTAAGTAATGAACTGTGTCAAGTGAATCAGAGGGAACAAGTTTGTCCACCCGCGCATTTCCTAACTCAGAAGCAGTGTGCCTTTTTAATAAGATTTTAAGTTTATCGTATTCTAATGCTTTCTCTACGTTAGGCAGCAACATCGGTCTAACCTTCTTTTTATTGTATCAACAAGTCTATATTATAGAATTATCTCATATAGTAGACTTTAGAATTAATTGGATATTATGTTCGGTTCGGTTAGGAAACCGAACCTACCACGGGTGTTGAGCATCAAACTGTTAGTTTGTGTCCAATCTGCACAAACTAACAGTTTATGCTACAGAAGTGTCCCATTAATTATAGGTTTTACTATAAAGGAAAGCTGTGGATATGAAAACCTCTCGCTACGATATAGGAGTTTTGTCAAATGAATATGAGATGTATTAAAATAGAAAGGAGAATATAAAGATTCTGCGATGCAAAAGCACCAAGTGCAACATGTTATCTCAAAGTGCGTTTGACATCTCCCCAAGTTGTAGTTAATTTATGTTTAGGTGCTACCGGAAGTATTTCATGCCTCCACCAAGAAATTCCAAAAATGCCCCCATCCACTTCAAACAACTGTTCAGCTTTGCCAGCAACAAGATCGTACAGGTAAAATGCCCCCCAGCGAGAGTAGATAATTGATTGACCGTCGAATGACCAGTCTGTCCACATTCCGGTCTGCTTATCCACGTCAAACAGAGGAGTTATTACTCTCGTTTCAACATCAATTGTGTACATTGTATCGAATTCTCTGTTCCATCTACGGAACAGGATTTTCTGCCCATCAGGCGACCAGACAGGATAGTAATCGATATTGAGTTCGGTTAATATTTCTATCTCTTTTGTTTCAAGATCTAAGAGATAGAGTTGTTCTAATCCACCTGGTCTTTCGAGCGAGAACGCAAGTCGTTTACTGTTCGGTGCCCAAGTGATTCCATAGAAAAAGAAGGTTCTTCCAAAGTGTGGTATAGCAGTCACCGCTTCCATTTCACCTGTCTCAATATCAAGAACCCAAATTTGGTTTTCTTGTTGCTGCTGTTCCCGTGTCCATCCGTTGAAAGCGAGTTTTTTTCCATTCGGTGAAACAGCCAAAAATCGATAGGTGCCGCTTATCTGTGTAATTTGTGTTTTCTTTCTGGGATTGTTAATATCAATTGAAAAGATATGAGATTCGGCAGCGGCCAGCCGGATGAAGTAGAGCGTGTCACCTTTTGGTCCCCATGCCGGATACATGCCAGATTGATTTAAAGGGGTTGTCTTGAAGTCTCCATCTTCGGTGAAAGTTGTCATGTGAAGATTGTAATCTAATCTCCCCAGCTTTTGGTTAAATCCAGAGAGAGCATAAGCGATACGTCCCGTGGGCGCAGCCTCCACCGTGAAAGGTAGGCACAGAAGAACTAAAATTAATCCAAAACATAACCGTTTTCCTATTTCAACATTACAAACACACAAGTGACGATTTTTATTTTTCATTTGACACCCCGTTTTCAGTAATAGCGAGTCGATCATAATTCAGGACCGCTTTCTCATAAAGTTTGCTATTTAAGCCGTGCATATCAAATTCCACAACTCGGTTATAATTATCCAACGCAACACTTTGGGATCCAGATTTTTCAGACTTTCGTGCAGATTGCACATTGTTAATGACCGTCGTTGCTGCTTCTTCAAAACGTCGAATACGTTTTCGGACATCCGATAACAACCCGCCACTGACATCTTTTTCCACCTTATACGCACGAATTACATCAGTATATGCCACAAGAGATTCAAAATATAGTTCTTCCGTTTCCTTACTTTCCGCCTTTGTGAGGTCTAAGGGATCTTCAATCATCGATGTAAGCAACTCTTTTGCCTCTTTAATTAAGTCTGAACTTTTCTGCTCAATTCCAGCATTAATCGTGTTTTGGAATTCGTCAATGATCTCCTTATAAGATGCCTGGGCACCTTCGATTGCATTCAATTTTTCATGGCAAAGTGCTTGATGAAATTTGGCACTGGTAAGAACAAATTGACGAATTTCTGGAGCCAGTTGAGGGGTAGTCGGAAATGCCCGCGCCTCGTAAGCTGAAATCGCCTCAGCATAGTTACCTTCTTGTTCATAACAGTTGCCTATTGCTTTTTGTGCATACAAAGCGTAAATCTGATTTTCAGGTTGATGTGTTTCAACGACCTTTTCAAATTGTGCCCGTGCTTCCGGATATTTGCCTTGATAATAGAGGCTTTTAGCGAAATTATACCGTGCTTTGTTAGCCAAGGGTGTATTCGGATATTTCTCAAAAATTACCTGTAGTTTTTCTTCAGCATTTTGAAAGGTTACTTTTTCAGGTTTAGCTTCCTCTTCGCTGTTATCTTCATCTTCACTCGGTGCTGAAACATCTAAAAAATTTGTTTCAGCTTCTTTATAAGTTTTAGTAGCATTAGCGAAATTTGCAGATGCTTCAGCGTATATTTTTTCCTGATTTTGCGTATAGACTAAATAACCGACTACGCCAACAATCATAATTGCAAGCGTTATACTGATGGTTATGACATTACTTTTCAGAAAAGTATAACACTGCAGAACTAATTCAATAAATTTATCTTCTTGGATTTCTTCTTTATTCAATCGCGTATTTTGTGCCATGATTTCCTCGGTGTTTTATTCACATTCAATTCAAGCGGGCGACGGGAATTGAACCCGCGACCCTCAGCTTGGGAAGCTGATGCTCTACCGCTGAGCTACACCCGCCCCTTATAGACAATTATACCATATCTAATAGGGGTTGTCAAGATAAAGATGCAAAAGAAAACATAAATGGTTTAAGATAACGAAAGACGGGCAGTCTGTTACCCGTCTTTGTAGTCGTTATGATGTCAAAATGTCGCTTACAGTTTGTCAAGTTCACTTAAAACTTGTTCTGCAGTCAGAGTATTGTCCGGCGGTGCATCTTCGACGTGTTTGAAAGCAATCTTACCGGCTGCATCAATAATAAAAACGCCGCGTGTTGTTATGCCGACTTCTTCAAGTGCCATCCCATACTGTTTTGAAACTTCAAGATTCATATCCGAGAGCAGCGGAAAACCGATACCCCCAAGTGCTTCACTCCACGCTTTGTGTGCAAATTTTGAGTCGCGATTGATAGCAATCACATCCGCACCTTTTGCACGGATAGCGTCTAAGTTTTCATTAAAATCTGGAACTTGTTCTGAACACACAGGTGAAAAATCAAGCGGGTAAAATAGAAGGACCAGTTTTTTCCCTTCGAAATCCGCCAACGTAACATCTGTATCTTCTTGATCTGTTGATCCTGATAAACTAAAATCTGGAGCAGCTTTTCCTATTTCTGCCATTAAAAACCTCCTAAAATAGTTTGTGAAATGCTAAATAATTTTCTTTATAAATGATACCACATATCAAAACAAAAACCAAATTAAAATTGGCAGAGGTTGAAGGAGATTGTGTCCAGTTTTCAGCGCTACACGTAGGGACAGGTCTTTCTGCCCAATCACCACCTTTTACCACATTTCCCCTTTCAACCACTGATAACGGATAGAATCTATCCTAACAGGAGGAACGATGTCCGATCTGTTCGAGCGTGAAGATATGAATTTTGTACACATTTCCGAAACCAGATTATGGTATAATAATTCAAGATTAGAAAAAGAAAGGTTTACCAATACCAACATCGTTCGGATTTTGCCACGATCAGCAAAGAACAACATCACCACATTCGGGTCTGAAGGAGCAATTTATGTCAACTGACAGAACATTCAAGTTTCATTCTACTGAAGGGGAGTTAGTGGTCTCCGCGATGCAGAATTGGCGTATTACTATTTTTGATGATGCAGCAGCTTCAGAAAAATATGCCGCCGAAGAATTCCAAAGATGGTTCAATCAAGCATCCCAGTTTACGTTACCACTTGAGACAGCCCAAGAAAGGACCAACCACAATGAAGGGCAGGTCAATATCAGCGCATCTGCGACAATGGATGAAGAGGAAATCCATATCACGGTTGAAAATAACCAAATTCAGGTCAGCGGAGGTTTACCGCGGGGTATCCTTTATGCGGTCCATCAATTTCTTGAGGAATTAGTAGGGTTCCGATTTTTAACTGCTGACCATACATATATTCCAAATGTGGGTGAGCTGAAAATACCTTGTGGTAATTATACCTACAATCCACCGTTTTCATTCCGTTGGAGTTATTATCGTGAGAACTCGAATGTCCCAGAATTTGCTGCGAAACGCAAAGTCAACACTGTCACAGATGCTGAAAATCTCGGTGGAAAAACTGGTCAACAACTTATCAACCATTCGTTTCATGTGCTCGCCCCTTACGGCACATACGGCGAAAATCATCCAGAGTATTACGCTTTAGTTGATGGCAAAAGAGACACCAATACCCACGGTGGTGGGCCGCAGTTGTGTGTTACCAACCCCGAAGTGATTGAGGTTGCTGCTGCGACAGCAATTCAACGTCTCACCGATAATCCCAATGTTGCGAACATCAGTGTTAGCCAAGCAGATACAGCTGCATATTGCCGTTGCGAACGGTGCGAAGAACTAAACGCAGCGGAAGGAACACCGATGGGTTCACAGTTGACATTTGTCAACGCTGTGGCGGAACGTATTGAAAAAGTCCATCCAAACGTCAGAGTTGGCACACTTGCATATTGGTATACGCGCAAACCACCCAAGACTGTTACGCCGCGGCACAATGTGCAAATTCAACTCTGTAGCATTGAATGTTGCACACTCCATGCTATTGATAACCCCGATTGTGAACAGAATCAAGCATTTTGCGCGGATACAAACGAATGGGGGAAAATCTGTAATGACATCTGGATTTGGAATTACAATACCAATTTTCGATCCTACGATTTGCCATTTCCAAATCTTCGAAGTATTGGGCCTAACGTCCGCTACTTTTTGCGGAACAATGCAAAGGGTGTTTTTATGCAGGCAAATGGCAACGGGTTAACAGGTGAATTCTCTGATTTACGAAATTACTTAATTTCACGTCTCCTTTGGAATCCATATCTTGACGATCAGGCTATTTTAACCGAATTTGTGGAACTTCATTACGGAACGGCTGCATCTGCTATCCTGGATTACATCAATTTTCTCCACGAAAATGTTGAAGCGAAAAACCGACACCCGCGATGTTTTCCGAGTCCAGCGGATGTCGGCTTAGACGCTGAGAGTGCCCAACGTGTGTTTGACTATTTCCAAGAAGCGTTAGCACTTGCTGCGAATTCAGAGATTCAAGCACGTGTTGAAAAAGCCTCTATTCCTGCTTACAAGGCGATGTTGGTAGCGGGCGGCGAAATTACATCGCAACGGCGGCGTGCTTTGATCGCTGAATATATCGCTTTATGTAAACGCTACGGATTAACACACACAGCAGAAACGCAACCAGCTGAAGACTATTTTGAAGAGTTGCACAAGCAATAGAGATAAGATAGCTACTATAACGTGAGTTCGGAAAAAAAGTAAGTATTTATGGTATAAAGAGAACCCCTTTAGTATAATGAAGTAATCCATACTTTATCAAGGAGTTCTCTAATGACTATTGTATCACTTTTTTGTGAAATTGACGACTTTTTAATTGTGTATGAAAAATATAAAGCAGCGCATCAACTGCCCGCAAGCCAACGCCCTGAAAAGCGGGGACGCTCGCGCACTTTACATCCCAGTGAGGTGATGACGATCCTTATTCTTTTTCATCAAAGCGGATATCAAACATTGAAAGATTATTATGAAAAACACGTGCGACACTATTTGCGATGGGCCTTCCCGAACTTGGTGAGCTACAATCGTTTTGTGGAACTTCAACAAGAAGTGCTTGAACCATTGTCTGTTTATCTTTACACACGCTTTGGCACCTGTGATGGTATCTCCTTTGTTGATTCTACACCTATACCGGTCTGCCACAATCGCCGTATTCTGACACACAAAGTCTTTGCTGAACAAGCATCACTTAGCAAAAACTCTGTCGGTTGGTTCTATGGGTTCAAACTTCATTTGAGTATCAACACATCTGGCGAACTTTTGGGTATTGAGTTCACACCCGCCACGACAGATGACCGGAAAGTTGTGCCGCAGATGGTAGCCGGTCTGTTTGGCAAACTCTTTGCGGATAAGGGATATATTTCCCAAACCCTGCGTGAATACTTACGCTCCCAAGACATTGACTTGATATATAAGGTTCGCAAGAATATGAAGCCGGAACCTTTATCAGACTTTGATGCGATGCTGCTCAAGAAACGGATGCTCATTGAATCAGTTATCAAGGAGATAAAAACGCAAACGCAACTCCAACATACACGACATAGAAGTTTTATCAACTTTCAAGTAAATATGGTGGCGGCATTGATTGCTTATACCTATTTAGAGAAGAAGCCCTCTTTGAACTTGCCGGAATATCAGCAGATCACCGAGACATCGCTTGCTCTAAAACCTTAAATCTTTTTCCGAACTCACG